>NZ_JAIWJZ010000056.1:0-8631 GCF_020216105.1 Enterobacter sp. K16B | reverse complement strand
CATCGTGCCGCCAAAGCTGCTGCTGCTCCAGGAGCCGTCCGCCGCCATGACCAGCGGCGAGATCAGAAGCAGTCCGGGCACCCATTGCTTCATCCTTTACCCCCAATCAGATAGGTCATCCGCACGTTGCGCTGGGTATTAATCTCCTGGCTCGAAAGCACCGCCAGCTGCGGGAAGATGCGGCGCAGGTAGCGCGACAGCATCAGGCGCAGGGCCGGGTTCACCAGCAGCACCGGCGGTGCGCCTAAGCCTTCCTGGTGCTGCAGCGCCTGTTCGGTCTGCTTCATCAGGTTTTCGGCAATGCCCGGTTCAATCGCGCTGCCGCTCTGGGTCGCCTGGACCAGCAGCTGCTCCAGGGAGAGATCCAGACCAATCAGCTGAATATCGTCCTCCCCCGGGAACCACTGCTGGGTGATCGCCCTGGAAAGACGCGCCCGCACGCGGGTGGTCAGCTCATCGGCATCGCTCTGGGCGGTGGCAAACTCCGCCAGCGTATCGATGATGGTGCGCATATCGCGGATCGGCACGCGCTCGGCCAGCAGGTTCTGCAGCACCTTGTGCAGCGTGGTCAGGCTGATGACCGCCGGAATGAGATCCTCCACCAGTTTCGGTGAGTGTTTGGTGATCTGGTCGAGCAGTTGCTGCGCCTCCTGACGGCCAAACAGCTCCTCGGTATGGGTGGAGATCAGATGGTTGAGGTGCGTTGCCACCACCGAACTCGGGTCAACCACCGTGTAGCCCAGCGTCTGCGCCAGTTCGCGATGCACTTCGTCAATCCACAGGGCGGGCAGGCCAAAGGTCGGCTCGGTGCACGGGGTGCCGGGGACTTCGCCCTCTGCGCAGCCGGGGTTGATCGCCATCCAGCGATCCGGTTGCACGTCGCCTGAACCAATGGTGACCCCTTTAAGCAGGATGCGGTAGTGCGTCGGGGCCAGATCCAGGTTGTCACGAATATGCACGGCAGGGGGGAGGAAGCCCATCTGCTGGGCGAACTTCTTGCGAATGCCGCGCACGCGGGTCAGCAGCTGTCCCTGCTGCTCGTGATCCACCATCGGGATCAGGCGATAGCCCACTTCCAGACCCAGGGTATCTTCCATTTGTACGTCAGACCAGGTGGCTTCGTGCACCTGCGCCACCTCGGCTTCCGCTGCGTCGGCGTCGGCCTGCGCGCCACCGGCTTTTTTCGCGTCGCCTTCACGGCCGCGCAGCCACCAGGCGACGCCCAGCAGCGTGGCGGTAAACAGCAGGAAGACGAAGTTTGGCATACCGGGGATCAGCCCCAGCAGACCAATTACGCCCGCCGCCAGCACAATCACGCGCGGAGAGGTGAACAGCTGGCCCACCATCTGCTCGCCCACATCCTGATCGTTGGCCACGCGGGTCACGACCACACCGGCCGCGGTGGAGATCACCAGGCCCGGGATCTGCGCCACCAGACCATCACCGATGGTCAGCAGGGTGTAGGTTTCACCGGCCACGCCCACGGACATATCGTGCTGCATCACGCCGATCACCAGACCGCCAATAATGTTGATCGCCATAATCAGCAGCCCGGCGATGGCATCACCGCGCACAAACTTGCTGGCACCGTCCATCGAGCCGTAGAAGTCCGCCTCCTGCGTCACCTCTTTACGGCGGCGTTTGGCTTCCTCTTCGCCGATCAGGCCAGCGTTCAGATCCGCGTCAATCGCCATCTGCTTGCCTGGCATCCCGTCGAGGGAGAAACGCGCACCCACTTCCGCAATACGTCCGGCCCCCTTGGTGATCACCATAAAGTTAATGATGATCAGGATGATGAACACGATGATACCGATGGCGAAATTGCCGCCCACCAGGAAGTGGCCGAACGCTTCCACCACCTGACCCGCCGCTTCTGAGCCGGTATGGCCATTCATCAGGATCACGCGCGTGGAGGCGACGTTAAGCGCCAGCCGCAGCAGGGTGGAGAACAGCAGTACCGTCGGGAACGCCGAAAACTCCAGCGTGTTCTGGGTAAACATGGCGACCAGCAGGATCATGATCGACAGCACGATGTTGAAGGTAAACAGCAGATCCAGCACAAAGGTCGGCAGCGGCAGGATCATCATCGCCAGGATGGTCATGATCAGTACCGGCCCGGCCAGCACCTGCCACTGGGTTTCCTTCATGTTGGGTAATCGTAATTTGGTGGCGATATTGGCCATCACTCTCTACTCTCTTGTGCAAAATCCATTCCCGCCGGAACGGGAAGATCTTTAGGTGTCAGCGGACGTAAGCCATAGCCCTTACGCCAGCGCTTCAGGCCATAAACCCAGGCCAGGACTTCCGCCACCGCGCTATAGAGCTCGGCGGGAACCGGTGAGCCGGGGTCACAATGGCGATACAGGGCACGCGCCAGCGGCGGTGCCTCAAGCATGGGAACCCGGTTCTCTTCGGCCAGTTCGCGGATGCGCAGGGCAATCAGCCCGCTACCGCTGGCGACCACTATCGGCGCCCCCATGGCGCCTTCCTGGTACTTCAGGGCCACCGAATAGTGGGTCGGGTTATTCACCACCACGTCGGCGGTGGGGACATCGGTCATCATTCGCTGCTGCGCCATCTGACGCTGCAGCTGGCGGATGCGACTTTTAATCAGCGGGTCGCCTTCCTGATTTTTGAATTCGTCTTTGATTTCCTTCAGGCTCATGCGCAACTTCTTGAAGTTGCTCCAGAGCTGGTACACCACGTCGAACGCCACCATCGGGATCAGCGATAAGATGATGACCAGCATGCAGCCCATCAGCAGGGCGCTGATATCACCCAGCGCCAGGCGCAGTGGCTCATACATCAGGCTGATAAATTTCCCTTTGTTGAACCACAGGAACAGCCCGCCACCGATGCCCGCCAGCGTCACCTTGAGAATGCTCTTGACCATTTCCGACACCATCTGCGCGGAAAACAGACGCTTGATGCCGCTGATCGGGTTGAGCTTTTTAACGTTGAACTTGAGGGCTTTGGCGCTCATATTCAGGCCGCCAATCAGCGACGGCGTGGCAACGGCGGTAAGAAACAGCCCGCCGACGAACGGCAGCAGGGCCAGAAACGCCATTCCCAGCAGCGATCCGGCGTGATGCAGCATCTGCTGCGGGTCGCTGACTAACAGCCGGTCAAACGTCAGACCGTTATGCAGCAGATGCTGCAGCTGTTTTGCCAGCCAGCCACCCGCCACCAGCAGTAACCCCCAGCCTGCCAGCAGCATCAGGAGGCTCGTCAGCTCGCGCGATCGGGGAACCTGTCCCTCCTCGCGCGCTTTTTGCTTTCGGTGGGGTGTGGGGTCTTCGGTTTTTTCGCTGTCGTTTTGTTCTGACATGACATTCGCCCGGCGGGATTAGAAGCCGAGTGACTCCAGCAGATCGTCCACCTGCTCCTGAGACGCCACAATGCCCTCGGCGCGGGTGTCAATCTGCGGACCGTTCTTCAGGTGCGCGTCACCGGTAGCGGCGCTGGCGTCGCGTTCGCTCATGTTTTCCACCAGCACGCTGATCAGCTCCTTCTCCACGGTTTCGATAACGTGCATCAGGCTTTGCAGCACCTGGCCGGTGAGATCCTGGAAGTCCTGCGCCATCATGATTTCCGTCAGCTGGCGGTTGGTCTGCTGGGTCTTTTCCGGCACGTCGTGCAGAAAGGCGCGGGTGGCTTTGACCAGCTCGCGGGCATCGTCCAGCGGCTGCGGATTGGCAAACCACGCATCCCAGCGGGCGCTCAGCGCGGTGGCGCTATCGCTCAGCCCTTCCTGCAGCGGGCGCGCCACCTCGACGCTGGTCAGCGCCCGGTCGGCGGCCTGGGAGGTCTTACCCACCACATAGTTCAGGCGGTCGCGGGTGTTCGGAAACGCGTCCGCGACTTCCATAATCGCCTGTTCCAGACCGAGGTTGGCCATGCTGTCGCGCAGCAGACGGGTCAACTGTCCGATGCGAACGAAAATCTCAGTGGCGTTATCCGCCTGCATGTTTAACGGGGAGTTCATAAGGGTTACCCGAGTTTTTCAAAGATTTTGCCGAGCTTCTCTTCCAGCGTGGCAGCGGTGAACGGTTTAACGATGTAACCATTGGCGCCCGCCTGAGCCGCGGCGATGATGTTCTCTTTCTTCGCTTCTGCGGTCACCATCAGGACCGGCAGTTTTGCCATCGCCGCATCGCTGCGGATGGTTTTCAGCAGCTCCAGTCCGTCGACATTCGGCATGTTCCAGTCGCTGACCACGAAATCGAAGTCGCTGGCGCGCAGCTTGTTGAGCGCGTCCTGGCCGTCTTCGGCCTCGTCAATGTGCTTGTAGCCCAGATCCTGCAGCAGGTTTCGTACGATGCGTCGCATGGTGGCGAAGTCGTCTACCACCAGAAAACGCAAATTTTTATCCGACATGGGGGGTATCTCCTGAACGTCGTGAGTCGGTATGGGATGATTTATGTTTATGGAAACTGTCCAGTAAGCACTGGCTGATATCGTCGAGGTCGACGATCTTTTTCGCCGCGCCCAGCGCAATCGCCTCCCGCGGCATGCCGAACACCACGCAGGTGGCTTCGCTCTGCGCGAGGGTAAAGGCGCCAGTCTGGCGCAGGTGCAGCAGGCCACGCGCGCCGTCCGCGCCCATGCCGGTCAGCAGGGCGGCGCTGGCGTGTTTGCTGGCCTGACGCGCCACGGAGTCAAACAGCACATCCACCGACGGACGATGACGGTTCACCGGCGGGGCATCGCTGAGCCTGATCCGGTAGCCGTTGTCCTGGCAGATGACCTCCATATGACGATCGCCTGGGGCAATCAGGGCGGTGCCAGGCCGCACCGGCTCGCCATCCTGCGCTTCGCGCACGGCAATCTGGCACAGCGAGTCGAGTCGCTGGGCGAAAGAGTGGGTAAAACCGGCAGGCATATGCTGGGCAATCACAATCCCCGGCGTGCTGACCGGCAGCGGCATCAGCACCCGGCGCAGCGCCTCCGTACCGCCCGTGGAGGCACCAATGGCGATGAGGCTCTGCTGGCGCACGGGAATACCGGCGAGCACCGGCCTTGTATCGGGGGCGTGCTGGGCCAGCTTCGCGCGGGCCGCGACGCGGATCTTCTCCACCACCAGCTGGCCCCAGCTGTCGATATTCTCTGCACCGCGGTGCTCCGGCTTGGGCAGAAAATCGACCGCGCCGCGCTCAAGCGCGGTCAGGGTGGCTTTCGACCCACGGGTGGTCAGGGAGGAGACCATAATCACCGGCATCGGGCGCAGGCGCATCAGGCGGGAGAGAAACTCCAGCCCGTCCATCCGCGGCATGTCGATATCCAGCGTCAGCACGTCCGGGTTGAGCTGTTTGATCAGCTCGCGAGCGATAAACGCGTCCGGTGCCGTACCGACCATTTCCATATCCGGCTGCTGATTGACCACCGCGCTGAGCATGTTTCGCATCAGCGCGGAATCATCGACCGCCAGCACACGAATCGCCTTCACCGTGTGGCCTCCGTCAGTTCATACACCGACTGCCCCCGCAGGCGCAGCGGAATATGTGCGTGGTTAAAATGTTCCGAATGGCCGACAAACAGCAGGCCACCCGGCTTAAGCAGACGCGCAAAGCGCTGCAGCAGACGCTGCTGCGTTGGCGCGTCGAAATAGATCATCACGTTGCGGCAGAAAATGGCGTCGAACGGCCCGGGAACGGACCACTTTTCATCGAGTAAATTCAGCTGCTGATAGTGGATGGCCGACAGCAGTTCCCGTCTGGCTTTCACCCATTCGCTGTTATCGCCTGCGCCCCGCAGAAAGTAGTGGCGCTTCTGCGCCAGCGTCAGGGCGTCCAGATCGCTCAGCCGGTACACGCCCGCTTCCGCTTTTGCCAGCACCTCGGTGTCGATATCCGACGCCCAGATGCGCGGCCCGGCCACCGACGCGCCAAGCTGATCGTTCAGCGTCATGGCGATAGAGCAGGGCTCTTCCCCCGTTGAGGCGGCGGTACACCAGACGCGATAGCCATTCGCGCGCTGCCGGGCATGTTCCGCGAGGATCGGGAAGTGATAGGCCTCGCGGAAAAAGGAGGTCAGGTTGGTAGTCAGCGCGTTGATAAAGTTCTGCCATTCCGGGTGCTCTGCGTGCGACTCCAGAAGGGCGATATACTCGCTAAACGTGGCCAGTCCCAGCGTGCGCACGCGACGAGAGAGACGATTGAAAATCATCTCTCGCTTTTGCGCGTTGACGACAATGCCGGCGCGCTTATAGATTAATTTCCCGACACGCTGTAATTCGCTGTCAGTCAGAGAAAGCGTATTCAGGGATAAGCGTGCAGGCGTGCTGTTAATTTCACTCATAGAATGGGATCAGACCTTACACCGGGGTATTCATTATTTCCTGATACGCGCTGATCATCTTATTTCGCGCCTGCATACCGAAGCTGAATGAAATAGAGGATTTCTGCATCGCCAGCATCACGTCATTCAGGGCAATATCGCTACTGCCTGACATCCACTGCTGTGTTTTGCTCTTCGCCTCAACCTGCGTTTTATTTATTTCGTTAATGCTGTTAAATAAAACGTCAGAAAAAGAGGGCGCGTCGCCGCGCGCGGTCTGCAGCCGGTTAGACGGGCCGCTGACCTGCTGCGCCTGGGTCTGAATTTGATCGAGTACGCCACGCATTAATGTCGCTGACATTTTTCAGTTCCTGATAAATGGGATAAAAACCACTGTTTATTGCACATCTTTTAAACGTCGACAGCTTAACACGCGTTTAAAAACCTCAGAAAATCCAATAAGCCGACAGAACTTTGAGCTTATTTATCCTTAAAAAAAACGCCTTTCAGACGATAATGCCCGCCTGAAAAATTCTTATATTTTTGAAATCGTCGACATCACTCTCGCGAATTTCGTGAGCTGACGCGCATCGCTGATGCGTGCTATTTCATACAGGAATACGGCATGAGTGCCACACTAAATGAGTTAACCAACAATCCGGCAGAGCGAATTAAATCGATACTGTCCTCACTTCGCGGCAGCCCGAAGCTTTTGCTGGTGATTTGCGGCGCTGCGGCGCTTTCCGTCATCATCGCGTTAATGTTCTGGGCAAAAGAGCCGGACTACCGGGTGTTGTTCAGCAATATCAGTGATGAAGAGGGGGGCGCGATTGTCGCCCAGCTGTCACAGCTCAATGTGCCTTACCGGATCGATACGCCGGGAGGCGTCATCATGGTGCCGGCCTCCCAGGTGCATGAGGTGCGCATGAAGCTGGCCCAGCAGGGGCTGCCAAAGGGCGGCTCGGTGGGCTTTGAGCTGCTCGATCAGGAGAAGTTTGGCGTCAGCCAGTTCACCGAGCAGGTGAACTACCAGCGCGCACTCGAAGGCGAGCTGGCGCGCACCATCGAAAATCTCGGCCCGATCCAGAGCGCGCGCGTGCATCTGGCCACGCCGAAACCGTCGATGTTTGTCCGCGAACAGAAAAAACCGACCGCTTCGGTCACCGTTAACCTGCTGCAGGGCCGGACCCTCGACGACAGCCAGGTGGTGGCGATCACCCATCTGATCTCCAGCGCGGTAACCGGGCTGGCCGCAGAGAGCGTGACCATTGTCGATCAGCGCGGCAATCTGCTGACCCAGAGCGGGCTGCGCGGCTTGCAGACGGCGCACCTGAAGTACACCAATGAAATCGAGAGCGACTACCAGCAGCGCATTCAGCGCATTCTCGCCCCGCTGGTGGGGGATGAAAACATCCGCGCCCAGGTGACCGCGCAGATGGATTTCACCGAGCAGGAGCAGACCCTGGAGCAGTACCAGCCGAACAGCGACCCGGAAAAAATGGCGATCCGCAGCCGTCAGGCCAGCCTCTCGGAGCAGGGCAACCGCCGTGGCGCGAGCGGCGTGCCGGGCGCGTTGAGCAACACCCCACCGGCACCGGCTACCGCGCCGCTGACCCAGCCGCTTAACACGCCTGCGGACGACAAAAAAGAGAAAACCACCGGCAGCAGCGCCAGCCGTGAAACGGCGCAGCCGTACAACAACCGCAGCGATGAGACCACCAACTTTGAGGTGGATCGTACCCTGACCCACACCAAATCGAATGCCGGACGCATTCAGCGTCTGTCGGTCGCGGTGGTGATTAACCACCTGCCGCAGGGGGAAGAGGGCAAGCCGGGGCCGATCGGCGAGGCCGAGCTGGCGCGCATTAACGCCCTGGTGAAAGAGGCCATCGGCTACAACGCCGCGCGCGGCGACAGCGTCAACATTCTGAATTCCGCCTTTAACGGCGTGGTGGAGACACCGGTACCGCCGTTCTGGAAGCAGGATCGCTTCTACGCGCTGCTGATGGCTATCGCCCGTTATCTGGTCATTGCCATTATCGCCTGGATCATGTGGCGCAAGCTGGTGCAGCCGGGCTGGATCCGCCACCAGGAGACCACGATTCGTCGCCTGGAGATGGAAAAAGAGGCCCGGGAAGAAGAGCTTGCGGCGAAAAAACGTGCAGCGGAGAAAAACAACCGCGACCGCGCGCAGCAGCGGGTGGATACGGAACTCAATGGTCAACAGTTGCGTGAACTGGCAGAGCAGGAACCGCGCGTTATCGCCCTGGTGATCCGCCAGTGGATGAGTAAGGAGCCGAAATAATGAATGCCTCAGAAAAAAGCGCCATCGTCATGCTGACGCTGGGAGATGTC
>NZ_JAIWJZ010000055.1:0-21042 GCF_020216105.1 Enterobacter sp. K16B | reverse complement strand
GCCTGGCCGGGCTCAATGTGCTGCCCGTCGAGGTGCGTGGCTAACAATACAGGCTGCGGCGCAACAGGGGTTTTCTGCGGCGGCAAAGCCGGTTTCGGGGCCTGGCCGGGCTCAATGTGCTGGCCGTCGAGGTGCGTGGCTAACAATACAGGCTGCGGCGCAACAGGGATTTTCTGCGGCGGCAGAGCCGGTTTCGGGGCCTGGCCGGACTCAATGTGCTGGCCGTCGAGATGCGTGGCTAATATTGCTTTTGATGGTTCAATAATCAAAGGCTGCTTAGTTGTAGTCGTTACAATGCTTGCAGCTTTTATAGTATTAGTTGGTGTTGAAATTACTCCTGGCTCGTTTAATGTTATTTTAGTATTAGTTACAGCAGTAATACCAGTCGTTACCACAGGTATATTACTAGTTAATTTTACTTGTGCAGGTGTAGAAGGAGTTAAGGTGCTCATTGATACAGGTGGAGCGATACCGCCGATCTGATTTACATAGATAACTTTATCTTGTGCCTGATCATAATAGCTATTGCTTAATAAAGTGTAGTTAGCATCTTTCAGGCTATTAGCGGTTAACACGCCGTTACGAATCCACGGAGCATATTTTACAATATCTGGATGCGATTTAAAGTAAGAGTTGGCTGCAGCAAGGTCAGCACCAGTTAAAGAAGCTTCAGCTACACCAGTTGACACAGCACTAAACACAAAAATAGCAACAGCAGATTTAGATAAACTCATTTAAAAGCTCTCATTACTTAAATAATTAATAAAAAGTAAGGGCGCTATCCTGGCGGGAAGATACAACTTCTTGTTATATCTGCATTAATTCACGATTAACGATAAAGTTTTAGTTTGGTGACTTATTTCGTTACGTGCAGTAACTATCTTTGAATGTGTAATTTTGGTTATTGATCTAAATCATAAATCGCATTAATTGTTCATCCGCTTCACTGCGTTGCTTTATATGCAATTGTCAATAAATTCAATTGCATAGCTAATATGGGGTATGGGGCGGTGAAAAAAGTATTAAACACCAATCAATAAGAATGGCTTAAGTGTTTTGACCAAAAGACCTGAGAAATCGACAAAATAGTTAATTCAAATTTATAGGATTCACGACTTCTTTTATTATTGAATATTCCTGTTCTTTTGAATGAAAGTTTTGTCAGGGATACTCTTGTAACATTGGATGCCCGATAAAAATATTTATGTTGAAAATTAAATTTAAAATGTATCTAACATAAATTGCTATAAATGAGTAAGAGGATTGTTATAAAAAATGAGATGTTTAGAAGAGGGGCCATGATCGCCCCCCATTCACAGGCTGTGCTACGGTCTCAAGTCTCTTCACAATTATTCTGTTTCAGGTGTGATAATTCGAAAATTCTGGCACCTGGGGTTAAGCTCCAGTTACGCTGTTTTCTGCGATTTACCGATATATAAGCTCCTGCTTTAATAGTATTTGCCTCCGGCTGATGGAGTCGTCGCCGCACCGTCGAATGCGAGGTTTGGTGCAACTCAGCAAGGCGTGTATTGTCTAAAATCTGATAAATTGTACAAACATCATGTGAGCGTTAACCCTTACATGGTCGAAACGCCTGGACACCACCCAGACGATAAGAAAGGGGGATAGAGTCTGCGGAAAGTTTCGGCTGGATTGCGATAACACTCATCAGTATGATTGCTTGCACAATCAGTGATTGGGGAAACAACTTTTGAGAGTTAAAGGACGATACGATATGAAAGTGACTGATGAGGCGTTGTTACGTTCAGGGTTTACACCTTCGGATTTGCAGAAGATAAAAAACAACGTTGAAAGCTACGGCGGAACCCTGGGGGAAGCAATTCAGGATCTGGCTAATCGATTCAGGATCGTTCTTTGGATCTTTTACGCTTTCATAGCAATGTTTCTCTGGGTAATCATTTCAAAAGAAATAGAATATATCATATCAACGGGGATCAGTTTATCTATAGCAATGTTGATTGCTGTTTTTGTTCAACCGCCAGTCCTTTCTTACAAATCCTGGCGGTTCTGGAGAAAATACAGGGGTTAATGATTCGGTGCTTCGGTGGAAAGCAGGTCAAAAATAACTTTAGCCTTGATACCATAGCCTACTATTTTCATCGTTAACCTGGGGCGGCTCATTGTGTTGACTTTACGGTGGTAATCGTGGGGAAGCCAACGGAACAATCGCCAGGCACCTGCTTTTCGCGCTAATCCAAAAATGCTGTAGATGCTTGCGCTTAGTGTTAGAGCGTTATAAAAAGCCAGACCAGATTCAGCTTTAAATCCCATAAACTGAGCAGTATTAATCACTTTGTCAGCGACCACACCTTCAGAGTTAGATTTCCCTTCAGATAATAATGTATTCACTTCTCTGGTTATACCGTTAGTGCCATCAGCAACTAAGATTGCGCCAGCGAGGACGCCAATAGGGGTCATCGTCGAGATCATGATCATTCCGCCGTAGAAAACTATCCCTGATATAACGATATTCACAGCCGAAATCATGTACCCGACGATTTTATTATTTTCCTTAACAAACTCGACCTTCGCGTAAAGCTGTGCGGACTTAGTTCTTAACAGACGCTCTTGTTCAAGCAGATTGTCTGTTTCAGCACGCAGATTTTTGATGCATACAATGCATTCTTCGTCTGTTTTAGCTCGCCGCGCTGCCTAAAACTCCTTTTCTAAGACCTGTTTCATCTCTTCGACAAACTTGATACGTGTTATCCCATCTTGCAAATAGAATGCTGACAGCCGGTTTGCTGTTTCGACGAGTTTCCGGGCTTCCAGATTTACCATGGTATCTGACCAGGTTCTGTTCCATCCTCTGTTGAGCAGCGCGATATCCATAAAGCCTCCTTTCCTGAATGTGCCTGGTCATTTTACGTTCTATACGGTCAGGGGCAACAGGATATGCTTTGATATCATGACTAATGTAACAAAGGAGCTTAATGGCGACTTTTTTCATATTTAGAGTGGGGTACAAACCGAGGTACAGCGTGAAGAAGCGATAAGCGGAAGGGCGGGCTTGCGTCAGCAAACAACTTCCCCTAATCTGGCAAAAAGTAACAGAAATGTACCAAATGACTCGGGGTGCCCTTCTTCGTCGAAGGCTGAGAAATACCCGTATTACCTGATCTGGATAATGCCAGCGTAGGGAAGTCAGATGCCTTCCCGGTCATCGCTTCTTCACGCAAGGCAGGAGCGAAACCATGCAGCCTGACCTGCTCGATTTACACGTTTTACACCACTTCCGAACCCGTTCTCCGCTTACGCATTGTATGACCAACGATGTCGTGCAGACCTTTACGGCCAACGTTTTGCTGGCGCTTGGCGCATCCCCAGCGATGGTGATTGAAGCCGAAGAGGCTGAACAATTTGCCGGGATGGCCGATGCGCTGCTGATTAACGTTGGCACGCTAACCGCACCGCGCGCCCAGTCGATGCGCCGGGCGATTGAAAGTGCAGTGGCGGCAGGCAAACCCTGGACGCTGGACCCGGTGGCGGTGGGCGCCCTGGCGTTCCGCACCCGTTTTTGCCATCAAATTCTTGCCCTGAAACCGGCGGCCATTCGCGGCAATGCCTCCGAAATCCTGGCCCTTGCCGGCATGAGCACGGGTGGACGTGGCGTTGATACGACCGATACCGCTGCCAGCGCGGTGCCAGCTGCCGAGGCGCTGGCCCGCCAGACCAACGCCATTGTTGTCGTCACCGGTGAAGTGGATTACATCACGGACGGACAGCGAACCCGCACGGTCACGGGTGGTGACCCGCTGATGACGCGCGTGGTGGGCACCGGATGCGCACTCTCTGCCGTTGTGGCGGCAAGCTGCTCGCTGCCGGGCGACAGGCTGGATAACGTCGCTGCCGCCTGCGGCTGGATGAAGCGAGCCGGGACGATTGCCGTTGCGCACTCTCGTGGCCCGGGCAGTTTTGCCAGCGCGTTCCTGGATGCGCTCTACACGCTGGAGGTACCGGCATGAAACGGATTAACGCCCTGACCATTGCCGGCACCGATCCCAGCGGCGGCGCCGGTATCCAGGCTGACCTGAAAACGTTCTCGGCTCTTGGCGCGTACGGCTGCTCGGTGATCACCGCGCTGGTGGCGCAAAATACGCGCGGGGTGCAGTCGGTCTACCGTATCGAGCCCGATTTTGTCGCCGCACAGCTGGATTCGGTGTTCAGCGACGTGCGCATCGATACCACCAAAATCGGCATGCTGGCCGAGACGGACATTGTTGAAGCGGTGGCGGAACGGCTTAAGCGTTATCAGGTGCAAAACGTGGTGCTGGATACCGTCATGCTGGCAAAAAGTGGTGACCCGCTGCTCTCCGCTTCCGCCGTGGAGACGCTGCGCAAAAAGCTGCTGCCGCAGGTGGCGCTCATTACCCCTAATCTGCCTGAAGCTGCCGCGCTGTTAGACGCGCCGCACGCGCAGAACGAACGTGAGATGAAAGAGCAGGGGAATGCCCTGCTGGCGATGGGCTGCGGGGCGGTACTGATGAAGGGCGGCCATCTCGATGACGCGGAAAGTCCGGACTGGCTCTTCACTCGCGAAGGCGAAGTGCGTTTCACCGCCCCGCGCGTTCAAACCAAAAATACCCATGGCACGGGCTGTACGCTCTCGGCCGCGCTGGCGGCGCTGCGTCCACGGCATGAAAACTGGGCCGATACGGTGCAGGAAGCGAAAGCCTGGCTCTCCGCGGCGCTGGCAAAAGCCGATACTCTGGAAGTGGGTCACGGTATTGGGCCGGTTCACCATTTTCATGCATGGTGGTAGGCCTTATACTGGCAGAACACATCACGCCTGAGAAAAACAGAGATGGAACAAGCGCATACCCGGTTAATCGCTCAATTGAATGAACGGATCGCCGCGCCCGATAACACGCCGCTGTACCTGAAGTTTGCCGAAACGGTAAAAAACGCGGTGCGCAGCGGGGTGCTGGAGCACGGTAATATTTTGCCCGGCGAGCGCGATCTGAGTCAGTTAACCGGCGTGTCGCGTATTACCGTGCGTAAAGCGATGCAGGCGCTGGAGGAAGAGGGCGTGGTGACGCGCGCCCGCGGCTATGGCACGCAAATTAACAATATCTTCGAATATTCCCTGAAAGAGGCGCGCGGTTTTTCCCAGCAGGTGGTGCTGCGCGGTCAAAAGCCGAATACGCTGTGGGTTAACAAGCGGGTGGTGAAGTGTCCGGAAGAGGTGGCGAATCACCTTTCTATCCCCCCTGAGAGCGAGGTATTCCTGCTCAAACGTATTCGCTACGTTGACGAGGACGCCGTCTCGATTGAGGAGTCCTGGGTGCCGGTCGGATTAATCCCCGACCCGGATGCGATCGGCATTTCGCTCTACGATTACTTCCGCAGCCAGAATATTTTCCCGCAGCGTACCCGCTCGCGCGTCAGCGCCCGCATGCCGGACAGCGAGTTTCAGGCGCACATCAAGATGGATGAAAAAATACCGGTGCTGGTGATCAAGCAGGTCGCGCTTGACCAGCAGCACCGGCCGATTGAGTACAGCATCAGCTACTGTCGCAGCGACCTATACGTCTTTGTGTGCGAGGAGTAGCGCCTCACGCGTCGGGGCGCAATCACCGCCGCGGTGGCTGACCACCCAGGCGGCCACCGCGTTGCCGAGCTGCACCGCGTCTGCCAGCGACCATCCCGCCGCCAGCCCGGCAAGCGTACCGCCCGCATGGCTGTCGCCGGCGCCAATGGTGTCCACCACCGTGGCGGGAAACGCCGGAACAACACCTGAGGCGTTACTGTCATACCATGTAGCACCGTCTTTATCATGGCGCACAATCAGCGCGGCGCCGAAGCGCTCCTGCCATGCCTCACCCAGGTTCTCAGCCTCCACATCCAGTCTTTCAGCAGCGATCTCCGCTTCCTGACGATTCAGCGAGACGATCGGCCTGCAGGCCATAATCCGTGCCATCAGCGCGTCAGGGATATCCGCAATGCGTGGGCCGAAATCGATAAACGCCGTCACGTCACGTAATCCTTCCAGCCAGCCCGTCAGCAGCTCGCCGCACGGCGAGGCCAGCTGGTAGCCGGACAAATAGACCAGGCTGTTTTGCGGAACGTGAAGCGCATCCAGCCAGCGCTGCTGCCACTGGTTCTCCACGCCGCTAAACGACATAAAGGTGCGCTCGCCGTCAGGCTCCACCAGCGCCAGACACCAGCCGTTGTCGCCGGTTTCGGCCTCCACGGCGCTGTGCAGATCCTGCTTCGCCATCGCGTTACGAATAATATCCGCCCACACGCCGTGGCCGACGGGCAGGGCGTTTTGCGCCGAAATGCCGAGCCGCTTCAGGGCGATGGCCGTGTTCAGCGCGCAGCCGCCAATATTTACTCCCTGCTGTTTTAACTCGATATCGCACCCGCGCCAGGGCAGGGCCCAGGCGTCGGCGATGACGTCAATCACCGCCGCGCCCAGTACCGTCACCGGGCGCGTGGCGTGCAGGGTTTCCAGGCGTTGGGCAAATGAACTCATACCCCCTCCCTTTGCTCCCGGTAGTGCAGCAGTTTTTCGCAGTAATGGCCGAAATCAAGCTGATTGACGGCGTCGAGCTCGGCTTTAAGCGCCGGGTCAATGGCCTGCACGCCGTGGAGCGCCCCGCAGATGGCCGTCGCCATTGCGCCAATGGTGTCGGTGTCCCCGCCCAGGTTGGCGCATAACACCGCGCAGCGGTTCGGATCGGTTCCTGCCAGTTCGACCATCGCGATGGCCGCCGGAACGGACTCAATGGTGCTGGTTCCCGCACCAGTCAACTGGTAAATCCGCTCGCTGGCGGAGTCGATACCGTTGGCTTCCCGTACGGTCTTCAGCGCCAGCTCAATACGTGCCGCCAGCGAGGCGCTGAAGGTGGTGGTTTTCGCTTCCTGGGCATAGCGGGCGATACCCGGCAGGGCATCGACGATGTTCTGCCAGCGTTCCCCGTCGATGGCGCGTGAAACCGCCCAGGCAATCACCACGGCCCCGGCGATGGCGAGGTCAGATTTATGGGTCGGGCTGGAGGCCAGCGCCACCTGCGCGACAAAGTGTTCCAGCCGCGTCGCCGGAAGCAGGCAGCCCAGCGGGGAGGCACGCATCGCCGCCCCGTTGGTGACACCGTTGTTTTCCAGCTCGCTGACCGGTTTCCCGTCACGAATAGCGTTAAGCGCGATTTTCGATGTCGGGCCAAGCACGTTCTTGTTAAAGGCGTCGAAATCGAGCGCCCAGCGCAAGATATGTTTGCCGATAACATCCGCGTTAATTTCCCCTTCGCACTCAATGATCGCATCCGCCAGGCACAGCGCCATTGAGGTATCGTCGGTGAACTCCGCGCGCTTAAAATAGCAGGCCGCGTTATTCTCCGCCGGGCCGGGTAAGAAGCGGTCTATCCAGCCGAAGTGCGCTTTGACGCGCTTTCGCGGCCACAACTCCGACGGCATGCCCATCGCATCCCCTAACGCCTGCCCATAGAGGGCACCGAGAACACGTTCTTGTTTCATTTAACTTCCCCTTGTGTCAGCGCAGAATCGCCATCCACCACCTCAATTGCGGTGATCTCAGTGTCCGATTCGCGGAAAAACAGCATAAACAGCACGGCAATCACAGCAATCATGATCCCGCCGAATGTCCACATTCCGGCCCAGTTGAAGGTCAGCCCATTCACCGGCTCTTTGTATGCGAACATTTTTTCCATCATTACGCCGCCGAGGCGGTAGCCCAGCAGGCTACCAAACCCCTGACAGCAGAGCGTAATCAGGCCTTGCGCGGCAGTGCGCATATGCACCGGCGCTTTTTTATCCACGTAGATATACGCGGTAACGTAGTAGAAGTCGTAGCTCACCCCGTGCAGCAGAATGCCGAGGAACAGCAGGGCATAGGTGAAGTACTGCTCTGCGCCGCCGTAAACAAAGAAACCGTAGCGGATAGCGGCGGTGATCAAGCCCAGCAGCAAGACCTTCTTAATACCAAAGCGTTTGGTGAAGAACGGCAGTGCCAGCATGAAGAAGATTTCAGAGAACTGACCGAGCGTCATCCAGCCGGTGGCGTTTTTCATTCCCACTTCCGTGAGATAGCCGTTGGCGAAGATGTAGTAGAAGGCCAGCGGCATGGCGAACAGAAACGAGCAGAAGAAGAACACCAGGAAGTTTTTGTCACGCAGCAGGATCAGCGCATCCAGCCCCAGCATCACTTTGAAATCCAGCTTGCCGGTACTTTTCGGTGGCGTGTTCGGCAGGAACAGGGCAAACACGCCGAGCAGGGCGGAGCTGGCCGCGGTCATCAGCAATGGAATATTGGTATCGGAAATATCGCTGTAGCCCAGCATCTGCGGCAGGAAGCCGCACGCCAGCCCGGAGGCGATCCAGCCGATAGTTCCCATCACGCGGATGCGCGGGAAATCGGCCTCGACGTCGTCCACGTTGGCGAAGGCAATACTGTTGGTCAGCGCGATGGTGGGCATGTAGGTCAGGGAGTAAACCAGCAGCAGCGGGAAGAAGGTGCTGAACTGGGTTTGCTGTGCGGCGAAGTACATCAGAATCGCGCCGGCAAACATCAGCACCGCCAATACTTTCTGCGCGGCAAAGAATCGGTCGGTCAGCGAGCCGACAAGAATAGGTGAGAGGATAGCGGCAATAGCGGTACAGGCGTAAGACCAGCCGATTTCCCCGGCGGTAAACCCGCTTTTGCTCAGCCACAGCCACAGCGGTACGAACCAGGCTCCCCAGATAAACCATTCAACAAACATCATGAATGACAGTTGGACTTTCGTTTTCATTGTTTAATCCTGCATGTCAGAGGGTACGCCTTTAACATACCATTCAATAATACCTTTTAAATACCTTTGTGGTGATTGTTTGATCAATGTAACAGTTTTGTTGTACACGAATCGAGCCAGCAGATTGTGCTGAAAAAAAATGCAAAAGGTGGAAAATCTGTTAAGTCGGTACCAGGCTTAGTCTGCCCAGAAATAATGGGACTGGATAAACACACACCGACACGACGTCGGACTTACGGGAGTATCACATGACTGATATTGCGCAGTTGCTTGGCAAAGACGCCGACAGCCTTTTACAGCATCGTTGTATGACCATTCCAGCCGACCAGCTTTATCTCCCTGGTCATGACTACGTCGACCGCGTGATGGTCGATAACAACCGTCCGCCTGCCGTGCTGCGAAACATGCAGACGCTCTACAACACCGGGCGGCTCGGTGGCACCGGGTATCTCTCTATTCTGCCGGTAGACCAGGGCGTTGAGCACTCGGCGGGTGCCTCTTTCGCGGCGAATCCGCTCTATTTTGATCCGAAGAATATTGTTGAGCTGGCGATTGAAGCGGGCTGTAACTGCGTGGCGTCCACCTATGGCGTGCTGGCCTCGGTCGCGCGTCGCTATGCCCACCGCATTCCGTTCCTCGTGAAGCTCAACCACAATGAAACGCTCAGCTACCCCACCGAGTATGATCAAACCCTCTACGCCAGCGTCGAGCAGGCGTTCAATATGGGGGCGGTCGCCGTCGGGGCGACGATCTATTTCGGCTCTGAACAGTCCCGTCGTCAGATTGAAGAGATCTCTGCGGCGTTTGAGCGCGCGCACGAGCTGGGCATGGTGACCGTGCTGTGGGCTTACCTGCGTAACCCGGCGTTCAAAAAAGACGGCGTGGATTACCATGTGTCCGCGGACCTGACCGGGCAGGCGAACCACCTGGCGGCCACCATCGGCGCGGATATTGTGAAGCAGAAAATGGCCGAGAATAACGGCGGGTACAAAGCGGTGAACTTCGGTTACACCGATGACCGCGTGTACAGCAAGCTGACCAGCGATAACCCGATAGACCTTGTGCGCTACCAGCTGGCGAACTGCTACATGGGCCGTGCCGGGCTGATTAACTCCGGCGGCGCGGCGGGCGGGGATACTGACCTGTCAGACGCGGTGCGTACGGCGGTTATCAACAAGCGCGCGGGCGGCATGGGGCTGATCCTGGGCCGTAAGGCGTTTAAGAAATCGATGGCCGACGGCGTGAAGCTGATCAATGCGGTGCAGGACGTTTATCTGGACAGTAAAGTGACGATTGCCTGACCTGAGGGCGAAATGTGGGCCGGGTAAGGCGTAGCCGCCACCCGGCAGTACAATTAGCGCAGAAGCGCACAGTCCGGCGGCAACCGACACTGCAGCGCGCCGGGCAACACCTCAATGCGGAACTGTGTCCCGCTCAGCGGTTCCCCGTCAAGGTTAAACGTCATCCCGTGCGGGGCATTCACTTCAAACCATGCCGATTTCCCGGCAATGATATTGGGGCTCTCTTCCGGCTGCGTCAGCGTGGTGAACAGCGCGGGCAGCAGGCCGTCGCCCGTGAAAATCCGCAGCTGTAGCTGACCGTCATTAATCAGCGCCTCCGGGCACAGCTGCTGCCCGCCGCCTGCCTGACGGCCATTGCCAATACCAATCACCAGCGCGTCACCCTGCCACTGAAAATCCTCGCCGCGAATTTCGCAGCGGTCAGGCTTGAGGGTATCCATGCGCATCAGACCGTGGATCAGGTAAGAGACGCCGCCCAGCGCCGCCTTCAGTTTTTCCGGCGTTTCGCTTGTGATGCGGGTGCCAAACCCGCCGGTCGCCATATTGATAAAGCAGGTTTTGTCATTCACCTGAGCAATGTCCACGGCGGTGGCTTTACCGAGGATGGCCAGCTGGAGCGCCTTCGCTAACTCCTCAGGGATCCCGGCGCTGGTGGCAAAATCATTGGCGGTGCCGAGCGGTAAAATGCCCATCACCGGGCGGTTTGCCGGGGGCAGGTCGATAAGTGCAGAGGCGATCTCATTGATGGTGCCATCGCCGCCGCCGGAAATGATGGTCTTAACGCCCAGTCGAATGCCTTCATCGATGTACCGTGCTGCGTCACCTTTTTCGAATGTCACCCGGACGTGAATTCGCGCACCGTCTTCACGTAGTTCGGTTATTGCCTGGCGCAACAGATCGTTGCCTGCACTTTTGCCATTGAGAATCAATAAACTGTCTGGATAGGTTGCCATCCTCGCTGCTCCCTTTTTTAGCGTTAGTAAGAGTGTATAGCAGAGAGAAAAAAAGCGGGTAAGAACAGGATGAAAGGCAAAAATAAGGCTGCGGAAAGGGGATTTATCCCCCTTCATGGCGTTTATCTTTTATATGCCGGTTCCTCAAAGGACTCATACCCTTAACGTTTGAGTCCTGCCGTTTGCTTTGCCTCTATTTTCAACTGCTTACGCCACACCCGATTATGTAGCGTTAGCGCAATTGAACGGTAAAAGACCGATGTATTCATCCACACGATATTCAGGCAGAAAAATCCCAATCCTGATAATGAGGTTATTTGCGGTGTGTAATTCTCTACAGAGCTGAATAAAAGCGAAACCCATGTCCAGATAAAGTAAACGATGCTCATCAAGCCAGTCAGTGTAATGACAGAAATATGCAGTTTGTATCCCGTTAAGGATCCTCTGGCAGTTAGAAACATCGTGCTCATCACAACTATGCAATACACCACTGCTGCAAGGAATACCCCCATCATTACCTTAAACTCAGGTAAGGCGAGCAGGCGAAATAGCAACATCCAGACAGAAACTTGTAGCATAGCGTAGCAAAAAATAGTGAGTAAGGTACTTATTGCTAAGGGTATGCCTGTCATATGTACACCCACAGGAACACCGAACTGACCTTTTAAGCGATCTTTCAATGATTCAAGCCGCAGGAGATCGTCAGTCGCCATTTGACGTGTAATCAGAGTACTTAATGCAAGGCTCTTCTTGATGTATTTTATCATGTCCGGGTCAATGACTTCCTGTATATGAAAAAGACTGAATCAAACCAAAAACGTATTTACCAGATTGTGTAATATTCTGAGGGTTCCGGATTGTACCCGAGAGAGCACTGCCCAACACCCTTCATATGGTGGGTCTTTGCAATTTGATTCTTAATAAGTGGACTGAAAAGTGCAAAAAAATAAGCCCGCGTAAGGGAGATTACGCAGGCTAAGGAGGTGGTTCCTGGTACAGCTAGCATTTATGGGTTATGTTTTTCAGCGGGGGGATAATACCCGTATTGAACGAAGCGGTATGTGATCCGATTCTAAGAATTATCCCAGCGCGAAAAAATTTCCCCGATTAACTATTTGCCGTGTGGGTTTCGGGTGCTTTCACCGTTGAAATTACGCATCAGCAGCGCAAACTTCAGCTCCACCTCTTCCGGCACCGGCAGCCAGACGGTATGACCGTCACCCGGCGCTACGTCAATCGCTTCGCCTTTGCCGTTTTCCAGATGCTCCAGCGTGAAGTTCATGTTGCCCTGCGGGGTCATCAGCTCCAGGCTGTCGCCTTTGGTGAACTTGTTTTTCACCGCTACGGCCGCCAGCGCGCCTTTACGCTCGCCGGTGAAGTCTCCGACAAACTGCTGGCGCTCGGATACGGAGTAGCCGTGCTCGTAGTTCTGGTAGTCGTCGTGGGTATGACGGCGCAGGAAGCCTTCGGTATAGCCGCGATGTGCCAGGCCTTCCAGGGTCTCCAGCAGGCTGGTATCGAACGGTTTACCGGCGGCGGCATCGTCGATGGCTTTGCGGTACACCTGTGCGGTGCGTGCGCAGTAGTAATAGGATTTGGTGCGGCCTTCGATTTTCAGGGAGTGCACCCCCATCTGGGTCAACCGCTCGACGTGAGCAACAGCGCGCAGATCTTTTGAGTTCATGATGTAAGTGCCGTGCTCATCTTCAAAGGCGGTCATGTACTCGCCCGGACGTTTGGCTTCTTCAATCATAAATACGCTGTCGGTGGGCGCGCCGATGCCCAGCGTAGGCTCAACGTTAGTCACCGGGATAGGTTCATGCTTGTGGACGATATTGCCGATGTCGTCCTCTTTGCCTTCCTGGACGTTATATTCCCAGCGGCAGGCGTTGGTGCAGGTCCCCTGGTTCGGGTCGCGCTTGTTGATGTAACCAGAGAGCAGGCAGCGGCCGGAGTAGGCCATGCACAGCGCGCCGTGAACGAAGATTTCGATTTCCATATCCGGCACCTGAGTGCGGATCTCTTCGATCTCTTCCAGGGAGAGCTCGCGGGAGAGAATGACGCGGGTCAGCCCCATCTGCTTCCAGAATTTCACCGTCGCCCAGTTTACGGCGTTAGCCTGTACGGAGAGGTGAATATCCATCTCCGGGAAATTCTCCCGAACCAGCATGATTAAACCCGGATCCGACATGATCAGCGCGTCCGGCCCCATCTCCACCACCGGCTTCAGGTCGCGGATGAAGGTCTTGAGCTTGGCGTTGTGCGGCGCGATGTTGACCACCACGTAGAATTTTTTGCCCAGGGCATGCGCTTCATTGATGCCGAGCTGCAGGTTCTCGTGGTTGAATTCATTGTTACGCACGCGCAGCGAGTAGCGCGGCTGGCCCGCGTAGACAGCGTCGGCACCATAGGCGAAAGCGTAACGCATATTTTGCAGCGTTCCCGCCGGGGAAAGGAGTTCCGGTTTAAACATGTTTGTTCTCGTTCTGATGACAGGTCAGATCCGCGTGCACACGGTGCAGCGGTAAGGGGAGATCCCCCACTTTAAGGGCGGGCATTGTAGCGCTGCGGGGCAGGGAGGTAAAGCGCCGGGTCGCGTCACCGTTCTCCCGGCGCGCGTCCTGCTGTCAGGTATTGTCTTTTACCGTCTGAGATGACCCGTTCGTTTTGACGGAGGCGATACCCTTATCACGGGATTGTTCCGTCGCATAAAGCTGGCTGCTGCCAATCACCTGATGATTACCCGCCCTGAGATTGAAATGGAACTTACCGTTCGAGGCTGTTTTCTTTTCGTAACGCTCGTCCTGCGGGCTGTTCGTGCGTACGGAAGCAATGCCGTTTTCGGCGGCACTTTTACTGGTGTAAAGCTCGCTGGTCAGGATGATCTCCCCGTTTCCAGCTTTCAGCACAAACCTGAACTGACCATCACTGCTTTTACTTAATTCGAACCAACCAGACATAGGAACTCCTTGAGCGAAAGTAAAAATTATCAGCACCAGTTATAAGTAAGCGAACCGGTAAAAAGAGTATGGTTGATTCCTGGATGGATTCCAGAAAAGAAAAAACCCGCCAGAGGGCGGGCTTCAGAGGTGAAACGTCACACTATCCGGCACGCATCCGCCTCCCAGCGATACCCCACGCCATACACCGCGCGAATAAATGACTGTTCAGCGTCCAGCGCCTCCAGCTTGCGGCGCAGGTTTTTGATGTGGCTGTCGATGGTGCGGTCGGTCACGACGCGGTAATCGTCATACAGGCGGTTCAGCAACTGCTCACGGGAGAAGACTTTCCCCGGCTCGTGGGAGAGGGTTTTCAGCAGGCGGAACTCGGCGGGCGTGAGGTCCAGCAGTTTGCTGCGCCAGCTCGCCTGGAAACGACTTTCATCCACAATCAGCGGGCTTTGCGCGTCCAGCACCTGAAGCTCGCGCTGCGGTTTACAGCGGCGCAGAATGGTTTTCACGCGGGCGACCACTTCACGCGGGCTGTAAGGTTTGCAGATGTAATCGTCCGCGCCAATTTCGAGCCCCAGCAGGCGGTCGATCTCTTCAATTTTGGCGGTGACCATCACGATCGGCACGTCGGAGAAGCGACGAATTTCCCGGCACAGGGTCAGGCCATCGGTACCGGGCAGCATCAGATCCAGCAGGATCAGGTCCGGCGGCGTCTGGCGCACGTACGGCAGCACCTGGTCGCCGTGGCTAATCAGCGACGGGGCGTAGCTGGCCGCACGTAAATAGTCGATCAGCAACTGCCCGAGCTTGGGCTCGTCTTCGACGATCAAAATGCGCGGCGTGTTTTCGTCAATGGGTAACTCGGTCATACTTCTCTCGATAACTCCCGTTCCAGCGGTAACTCTACTGTAATGCTAACCCCGCCAAAAGGCGAATGGGCGGCGCGGATCGTCCCATTATGCGCCTCGACGATGTTAACGCAAATTGCCAGCCCCAGCCCGGAGCCGCCGCTGGCGCGGTTACGGGACCCTTCGGTGCGATAAAAACGCTCAAACAGTTTTTCCAGCTGCGCATCCTGCACGCCGGGGGCGGAATCCGCGAAGGTGAGGGCGAAGCGTCCGTTTTCCTGTTTGCCGGAGATATGCAGCCCGCCGCCGCTGTCGGTATAGCGCAGGCTGTTTTCCAGCAGGTTGTTGAACAGCTGCATCAGGCGATCTTTGTCGCCAAACACTACCGCGCTGTCCGGCAGGGAGAGATCAATCTTCAGGTTGCGGCTGGCAAACCGTTCCCGGAACGCGCCGCTGGCGACTTCAAGCACGTTGATCACGTCGACGGGTGCTTTCTGATAAGCCAGCGCCCCTTCATCGGACATGGAGAGCTGGTGGAGGTCATCCACAAGCTTGGTGAGCGTGCCCACTTCCGCCTGCAGGGAGGCCACCGATTCAGGCGTAAACTGGCGTACGCCGTCCTGAATGGCCTCCAGCTCGCCACGCAGCACCGCCAGCGGCGTGCGCAGCTCGTGGGAGATATCGGCCATAAAATCGCGGCGCATCTGCTGGTTTTTTTCCAGGGTACTGGCGAGCTGGTTAAAGTCCTGCGCCAGCTTGCCCAGTTCGTCCTGGCTGCGGGTGTCGACGCGGGTAGTGAAATCCCCGGCCGCCAGCTTGTGCGTACCTTCCACCAGCCGTTTTACCGGCGCGAGCAGACCACGCGCCAGCGGGAAGGTGGCGAGCGCGGCGAGCAGGGTGGAGAGGGCGACAATCAGCCAGCTTGTCCGGCGCTGCTGGCGGTCAAAGTTGATGTCGGTATTGCGCGTCAGGCGCTCCACCGGCGAGGCGATCACCCAGCCGACGGTGGCGTTATTCACTTTAATCGCCCGGCGGGTGCCGTCCGGCGGAATTGGCGCGCGCGGGCCAACCAGAGGGCGCATCTCCTGGTCGATCACCCAGAACTGGGTACGCCAGCCGTGCGGCGGCATGCCCGGTCCCGGGCGGTCATCACCGGTGTCGTGCTCCAGCGAACGCAGGATCTGGAAAATAAAGCGGTCGTTATTGCGCAGAAAACGCCAGTTGCCGTGCTGGGCGTACTGTTCACTCAGCGCATCGCTTAAGCCCTGTAAACGCTGTTCATTGCCATGCTTGATGTAATCAATAAACCCGCGCTCAAAGCTGATCCGCACCGCCCAGTGCATGGTGATCAGCAGAACGATACAGGTGGCAAAAATCGCCAGAAAGAGCTTACCGGTAATCCCCGGACGCCAGAATTTCATGAGCCACTCCTTTTGCCGCGCCTAATCACGACGTTCTTGCGGGTATCATCCGGCACTCGGGCGAAGATGAATGCGGGCAGGGCGATAATGACCGCCATGCTGAGATACGTATATAAAAAGACCTGATGCGCTACCGGCGTGTCGACGCTGAGGTGGTGCTGACCGTACATGCCGAGCAGCAGACCGGCGATAGTCACGCCGACGCTCATGGAGAGCTGCATGACCATCGACAGCAGGCTGTTGCCGCTGCTCGCCAGCTCATCCGGCAGGTCTTTCAACGTCAGGGTATTCATCGACGAAAAGCGCATGGAGTTGATCACCCCCTGGCAGAACAGCACCAGCGGCAGGACGTAGTACCAGCCCATCAGCGCCACGGCCATAAACAGCAGGCTGACCAGCGCCAGGCCGAGCGTGGCGGCCACCAGCACGTGACGATAGCCAAAGCGGTTGACGACCTGCACCACGATGCGCTTCATCCCCATGCTGCCGAGCACCATCGGGATCATCATCAGGCCCGCGTGAAACGGTGAAAAGCCCATGCCGATTTGCAGAAAAACGGGCGTCATAAACGGCAGCATGCCGCTGCCGACGCGTCCGGCAAAGCTGCCGAACAGGCCAAGACGGTAGGTGGGGTTTTTAAACAGCGTCAGGCTGAACAGCGCCTTGTCGTTTCCTCTGGCGTGCCAGAGGTACCCCAACACAGCGGTGAGGCCGAGGGCGACCAGGATACCCAGCGTCAGGGACGAAATCCCCAGCCCTTTTTGCCCGTCGAGGGCGAGGGTGAGCGTTGCCATGCCTGCGGCCAGCAGGATAAAGCCAAAGAAATCAAAGCGCCGCGTCTGCATTTTATAGTTTGGCATCAGCGCCAGGGTGGCAATCGCGCCAACGATTCCCACCGGCAGGTTGATTAAGAAAATCCAGTGCCAGGAGGCATACTCCACCAGCACGCCACCCAGCGCCGGACCCAGCAGCGGTCCCACCTGGCCGGGCAGGGTGACAAAGGTCATTGCCGCCATGTACTGCTCGCGCGGAACAATTTTCATCACCGTTAACCGCCCGACGGGGACCATCATCGCCCCACCGATACCCTGCAGCACGCGCGCCATGACCAACTGGTCGAGGGTATTGGCCTGGGCGCAAAACAGCGAGCCGGTGGTAAACAGCACGATGGCGGTGAAGAAGATATTCCGCACGCCGACTTTGTCGGCCAGCCAGCCGCTGGCAGGCAGCATCACGGCCACCGTCAGCACGTAGGAGACAATCACCATATGCATATGCAGCGGGCTCTCCCCCAGGCTTTTCGCCATGGAGGGGAGGGCGGTGTTAACGATAGTCGTATCCAGCGACTGCATAAAAAAGCCGAAGGCGACAATCCATAATTGCCAGCGAACGCTGCTGGGAAGCTCAGTCATTTACCCGGTCACCGTGGTTCTGTTTTTACGTGCAACGCGCAGCCGCAGACGGTCAAAGAAAAGATAGACCACCGGCGTGGTGTAGAGCGTCAGCAGCTGGCTCATCACCAGCCCGCCGACAATGGTGATCCCCAGCGGCTGGCGCAGTTCCGAGCCGTCGCCCCCGGAAATCACCAGCGGCAGCGCACCAAACAGCGCCGCCAGGGTGGTCATCATGATCGGACGAAAACGCAGCAGACAGGCCTGGAAGATGGCCTCTTCCGGCGACAGGTTGCCGTTGCGCTGGGCGTCCAGGGCGAAGTCGACCATCATGATGGCGTTTTTCTTCACAATACCGATTAACAGCATGATCCCGATAAGCGCGATGAGGCTGAACGGCGCATCGAATAGCTCCAGCGCCAGCAGTGCCCCCACGCCCGCCGACGGCAGCGTCGAGAGGATGGTCAGCGGGTGCACGTAGCTCTCATACAGAACGCCCAGCACAATATAGACCGTGGCGATGGCGGCAAGAATCAAAATCACCTGCGAGTTCATCGTCTCCTGGAACACCTGCGCGGTGCCAGCAAAGCTGCCGCGCACGGTGGACGGTACGCCAAGCTGCGTCATCGCCCGGTTGATCGCATCGCTGGCCTCCGAAAGCGACGAACCGGCGGGCAGGTTAAAGGAGATGGTCGAGGCCGCCGACAGCCCCTGATGGTTCACCGACAGCGGCGCGTTGGCGGGCTGCCAGCTGGCAAAGTACGAGAGCGGAATCGCCTTGCCGTCGTTGTTGATGACAAACATTTTGTCCAGGGCGCTGATGTCCTGGGTGTAACGCGGGTCAACCTCCATCACCACCTTATACTGGTTCATTGGCTGGTAGATGGTGGAAATCTCGCGCTGGCCGAACGCGTTGTTCAGCAGGCTGTTGGCGGCTTCAACGTTAATGCCCAGACGCGACATGGTTTCGCGGTCGTAGGTCAGGGCCATCTCGGCGCCGTTGTCCTGCTGATCGGAGTTTACGTCCGCCAGTTGGGGCAGGGCGGCCAGCGCCTTGCGGATCTTCGGCTCCCACTCGCGCAGGGCGGCTAAATCATCAGAAAGCAACGTGTACTGGTAGCTGGCGTTCGCCTGACGCCCACCGACGCGGATGTCCTGAACGGCCATCAAAAACAGGTTGGCGCCCGGCTCTTTGGCGAGCTTCACCCGCAGGCGGTCAATCACCTGCTGGGCGGTTTCGTTGCGCTCGCCGCGCGGTTTCAGGGTAATAAACATCATCCCGCTGTTCACGCGTGACCCGCCGGTAAAGCCGGTGACGTTATCCACGGCTTTGTCTTCACGAATGATCTTCATAAAGTCCTGCAGCTTGCCGCGCATCGCCTGGAACGAAATGCTCTGATCCGCCTGAATACCGCCCATCAGCACGCCGGTATCCTGCTCCGGGAAAAAGGTTTTCGGGATGGAGATATAGAGCCAGACGTTGAGCACGATGGTGCCGATCAGCACCAGACCGACAAGCCGTGTATGGTTCAGCACCCACTTCAGCGATTTTCCGTAGCCCTCCTGCATCGCCAGCAGAACGCGGCCAAAGCCTTTGCGGCGCGGTTGCGAGTGCGGTTTGCTGCGCTTAAGCATCCAGCCGCACATCATCGGCGTGAGTGTTAAGGAGATAATCAGCGAAATGCCGATGGCGACGGAGAGGGTGACGGCAAACTCGCGCAGCAGCCTGCCCGGCAGTCCGCCCATCAGCAGCAGCGGCAGGAACACCGCCACCAGCGACAGGCTCATGGAGAGCACCGTAAAGCCCACCTCGCGCGTCCCCTGCAGGGCAGCCTGCAGCGGTTTAACCCCGGCTTCCAGGTGGCGGGAAATATTTTCCAGCACCACGATGGCGTCATCCACCACAAAGCCCGTGGCAATCGTCAGGGCCATCAGCGACAGGTTGTTGAGGCTAAAGCCGCACAGATACATGGCGGCAAAGGTGCCAATCAGCGACACCGGCACGGCCACCGCTGGAATAAGCGTCGCCCGGCCGGAGCGCAGGAACAGGAACACCACCAGGATCACCAGCGCGACGGAAATCACCAGCGTTTGCTCCACCTCTTCCAGCGAGGCGCGAATGGTCGGGGAGCGATCCTGGGCAATTTGCAGATCGATAGCCGCCGGGATGGTCTGCTGCAGTTCCGGGAGACGGGCGCGAATGCTGTTCACCGTCTCAATGATGTTGGCTTCCGGCAGCTTGCGGATCATCAGCAAAATCGCCGGTTTGGCGTTGGTCATCCCGGCATTGCGCACGTCCTGCACCGAGTCGGTGACGCTGGCGACGTCGCTTAGGCGCACCGCCGCGCCGTTGTTGTAGTGAATGATCAACGGCTGATACTCCGCCGCGGTTTTCAGCTCGTCGTTAGTGTGGATCTGCCAGCGGTGGCTTCCGTCCTCAATCGCCCCCTGCGGTTTGCGCACGTTGGCGTTGCTGATGGCGGAGCGCACGTCGTCCAGCGACACGCCCTGGTTAAACAGCGCCTGCGGGTTTAACCCCACGCGCACCGCGGGCAGGGAGCTGCCGCCGACGCTCACGTCACCGACGCCGTTAATTTGTGAAATTGTCTGCGCCAGCTGGGTGGAGGCAAAGTCGTACAGCTGGCCCTGCGAGTAGGTGTCCGAGGTCAGCGTCAGGATCATGATCGGCGCGTCGGACGGATTGGCTTTCCGGTAGGTCGGACGGCTCGGCATCCCGCTTGGCAGCAGGCTTTGCGCGGCGTTGATGGCGGCCTGCACGTCGCGCGCCGCGCCGTTGATATCCCGGTCGAAGCTGAACTCCAGAATGATGCGCGTACTGCCGAGCGAGCTGCTGGAGGTCATCTCGTTGACCCCCGCGATCCGCCCGAGCGAGCGCTCCAGCGGCGTGGCAACGGACGAGGCCATGGTTTCCGGTGACGCACCCGGCAGCGAGGCGCTGACCATGATCACCGGGAAATCCACCTGCGGCAGTGGCGCTACCGGCAGCAGCCGGAAGCCCAGCACGCCGCACAGCGTAATGGCGAGCGAGATTAATATCGTCGCCACCGGGCGATAAATGAAGAGGGCGAAAAACTTCACTTATGCCTCCTCTTCACGTTTCGGGAAGCGGCTTTTGGTCCACAGCGCCAGGCGGTCAAACAGCAGATAAATCACCGGCGTGGTGAACAGCGTCAGCACCTGGCTCACCAGCAGACCGCCGACCATGCCAATGCCCAGCGGACGACGAAGCTCCGCGCCGACGCCGGTGCTCAGCATCAGCGGCAGCGCCCCCAGCAGGGCCGCCAGCGTGGTCATCAGGATCGGGCGAAAACGCAGCAGGCAGGCCTGGAAGATGGCACCACGCGGCGACATGCCCTGCTCGCGCTCGGCGGCCAGAGCGAAG
>NZ_JAIWJZ010000244.1:0-514 GCF_020216105.1 Enterobacter sp. K16B | reverse complement strand
GGCAATGTACGGCCGGTCCGGGTTACCGTCCTCAAAGCCAATCGCCACTTCGGTGCCCGCCAGCAGCGGCAGGTGCAGGCCCCAGGTGCCCCCTGCATACGGACGGGACTGGCGCACCCACAGGCTCTCGAATCCGGTCTCCCGGCTGTCGCGGTCGAACAGCATGCTGACGCGGTAGCGTCCGTCTTTATCGATGTGGCCATAGGTGTCATTTTCGGTGGTGCTGGTGACGCGGGCCGGTAAGGTGCCCGCCATTACCGGACGTGCCCCAGGCTCAGGGCGGAAGCTGAAATCCGGGCAGTCCGGAATACCGTCAAAATCAACCGCAAAGTCCTTATCACGGCGGGCATACGTATGCATCGCCGTGATGAACACGCCCTGCGCAAACACGTCGGCCACTTCATACCCGCCGGTGACTTTCAGTACCTGACCCGGCGAGAGGGTCGGACAGCTGGTGATGCCCTGCGCCCGGGTCTGGCCATTCAGGTAGCGTTCGTGACGGATGCGGGCATAA
>NZ_JAIWJZ010000243.1:0-258 GCF_020216105.1 Enterobacter sp. K16B | reverse complement strand
TGTTTATGCAGTACAAAGGGGAGAGTCTGGGACGCTATATCCGTGAACGCAAGCTGCTGCTGGCGGCACGCGATCTGCGTGAATCCGACGCCCGGGTATACGATATCTGCCTGCGTTACGGGTTTGATTCGCAGCAGACGTTTACCCGCATCTTCACCCGCACCTTCAACCAGCCGCCTGGCGCGTACCGCAAAGAGAACCATAGCCAGACACATTAACCTGTCGTGTGTAGGCCGGGTAAGGCGTAGCCGCCACCCG
>NZ_JAIWJZ010000054.1:0-370 GCF_020216105.1 Enterobacter sp. K16B | reverse complement strand
CTCAGGGAGAACTCATCTCGGGGCAAGTTTCGTGCTTAGATGCTATCAGCACTTATCTCTACCGCATTTAGCTACCGGGCAGTGCCATTGGCATGACAACCCGAACACCAGTGATGCGTCCACTCCGGTCCTCTCGTACTAGGAGCAGCCCCCCTCAATTCTCCAGCGCCCACGGCAGATAGGGACCGAACTGTCTCACGACGTTCTAAACCCAGCTCGCGTACCACTTTAAATGGCGAACAGCCATACCCTTGGGACCTACTTCAGCCCCAGGATGTTATGAGCCGACATCGAGGTGCCAAACACCGCCGTCGATATGAACTCTTGGGCGGTATCAGCCTGTTATCCCCGGAGTACCTTTTATCCGTTG
>NZ_JAIWJZ010000053.1:0-7623 GCF_020216105.1 Enterobacter sp. K16B | reverse complement strand
ACGCCGAGGTGACCATCGAACAGAATGGTTACGTCATTTACCGTGCGTATGTACAGCCTGGCGCATTTGAGATTAACGATCTTTATCCCACCTCGAACAGCGGCGACCTGACGGTGAAGGTGAAAGAGGCCGATGGCAGCGAGCAGACCTTTATTCAGCCTTTCTCGTCGGTCGCGATTTTTCAGCGCGAGGGGCATCTCAAATACACGCTTTCCGGTGGGGAATATCGCGCCGGGAATTACCGCAGCGATGAGCCAAAATTTGGACAGTTTGATGCCATGTACGGGCTGCCGCTGGGTTTTACCGCCTATGGCGGCGCCATCCTGTCTGAGGATTACAACGCACTGGCGACGGGGCTGGGGAAAAACTTCGGCTACATTGGCGCGATCTCCATTGATGTCACCCAGGCTAAAAGCACGCTGGGGGATGGTCGCTCCGAAGAAGGCCAGTCTTATCGCTTCCTCTATTCCAAAAGCTTTAACGGCGGGACGGATTTTCGCCTGATGGGCTACAAGTATTCGACCAGCGGTTTTTATACCTTCCAGGAAGCAACAGATGTGCGCAACGACGCAGGCAGCGATTCTGCCAACTACCACAAGCGCAGCCAGATCCAGGCTAACGTCAGCCAGCAGATGGGCAGCTACGGTTCGGTTTATGTTAACGCTACACAGCAGGATTACTGGAATGATGAAGGTAAGCAGCGCTCCATTAACGCTGGCTATAACGGACGTATTGGCCGGGTGAATTACAGCGTGGCCTACTCCTGGACCAAAAGCCACGATGGTCGTGAGAGTGACCGCCTGTGGTCGTTTAGCCTGTCGGTGCCGCTCGGGCGGGTATGGAGCAACTATCATCTTACCACCGACCAGCATGGACGTACCCTGCAACAGGCGGGGTTAAGCGGCTCTGCGCTGGAAGACCATAACCTCAACTACAGCGTCCAGGAAGGGTATGGCAGCAATGGTGTTGGCAACAGCGGCAACGCCAGTCTGGATTACCAGGGGGGATTTGGCAATGCCAGCGTGGGTTATAACTACAACCGCGACAGTCAGCAGGTTAACTATGGTTTGCGCGGCGGGATTATTGCCCACAGCGAAGGGATTACGCTGTCACAGCCGTTGGGTGAGTCGATGGCGCTGATTTCGGCGCCGGGCGCGCGGGGCGCGAGAGTGGTCAATAACGGTGGAGTGACGGTGGACTGGATGGGGAATGCGGTGGTGCCCTACCTCAGTCCGTACCGTGAAACAGAGGTCGCGCTGAGAAGCGACAGCCTGAACAGCCAGGTGGATCTGGACAGTGCCTCGGTGAACGTGGTGCCCACGCGGGGTGCCATCGTACGGGCTCGCTTCGATACCCGCGTGGGCTACCGGGTGCTGATGAACGTCACTCAGGATGATGGCCGGGTCGTGCCTTTTGGCGCTACGGCCACGCTGGTGGATGATAAGAAAGAGAACAGCAGCATTGTGGGTGAAGAGGGGCAGCTTTATATCAGCGGAATGCCGGAGAGCGGGATGCTACAGCTGCGCTGGGGTAACGATGCCGATCAGCAGTGTCGCGTCAACTTTACGCTGCCAGAGCAGCAAAACAGCAGCGACGTGGTGATGACCCACGCGGTCTGTCGATAACAGGGAAGGAAAAGACGATGTATCAACGTATTTTTGCGCTAACCGGGCTGGTGTGTGCGGCGCTGTTTTCCCACCAGGCGCTGGCGGCAGACGACTGGGGTCCCTGCACGCCTATTGGCGGGACGCGTCAGTTTAATGCCCTGATGATTAAAACGGTGACCGATACCTCAGAGAACAGTTCAGGTACCGTGTTTCCAGATTTTTATGCCTGGGATCTGGGGGAAACGTATCAGGTGAAATGTGAGTGCCCTGATAATAACGAGTTTAATATCTTGCATTTTGCTGCAAAAACATCACTCCCTTTTGGGCACAATGATGGTTCAAAAAAGTATTTCATTGTAAATAACAATATTCAGATCGCGACCAAAATTTGGATCGAAGGGCTAAAGCAAGAGTATGTTGATGCGCCTTTTCCAGATGAGACAAATCTTTATAAAGGCCGCTCGGCATGTGATGTTAATCCTAATAATGCCGATAGATTTAGTACAGGCGCTAAAGGAAGCTTGTCGCTTTATATTCACCACCCCTTTGTCGGGCAACTGGATATACCCTCTACCAATATTATGGAGCTGTACGGTACTTATAAGCCCGGCGTATACAGTGCAACACCTATGTCTTCGGTCTATCTCAGTGGTTCTGTCACCGTGCCTCAGGGCTGTGAACTGGCCAGCGGTAGCACGCTGGAGATCCCCTTCGGTGAATTCCAGGCCCATGACTTTAAGGATCGTAAAGGACAACTTCCGGCCGGTGCCTCGCCGGTGACGAAAGAACTGCAGTTTAACTGCACTAATATCTCTGACGGCGTGAAAATTCTCCTGCGCATTGAGGGAACGCCGAATCCGAATGACAGTTCAGCCATCGATCTCGGCAACCCGGATATTGGCGCAGTGATCAAAAATGCCAGCGGCGTGGTGCTAAAACCGAATAGTACGGATGCGCAGGCGCTGACGGCCGCGCCGCTGACGGATAACATCCACCGTACTGCCTCCACCACGCTTTCATTCTCGCCTGTAAGCACAACCGGTAAGCTGCCGGAAACCGGCGATTTTGAAGGCATCGCCACCCTGCGAATTGATGTGGAGTAACGCCCGTGAAAAGGATAAACGCGATGATCTATGGCGGCCTGCTGATCTCCTGCGGTGCCTGGGCGGCTCCCGTCAATATAGGGTCTGCCGGAGATGTACACTTTACCATCAGCATTCGTCAGGGAACCTGCGAACTGGAGCAGGACAACATTGAGGTGGACATGGGGTCGGTAATGCTGCCGCGCCCGGTACAGGCTGGGCGTGAACTTAATCAAAAGGCGTTTACCATTGCGCTAAAAAACTGTGCTAACGTCGCCCGGACTTACGTCACGATGGATGGCCTGGCGGACAGCACGGACCCCCATCTTTTTGCGCTGGACAGCGGCGGCGCGACGGGGATTGCCCTGAAAATTAAAACCGACGAGGGTGTTCAGCAGTTTCCGCTGAGCACCGATCCCACGCCTTTGGCACATACCATCCCCACTGATGGAAATAACGCGCTGAGGTATATCGCCAGCTATGTCGCGGTCAGTCCTGATGCAAAATCGGGGGCGGCTAATGCCATGCTGAACTTCAGCGTTGTTTATGAATAGAGGAGTGGCTGACAGAACGTTAAATAATTCAACCTGGCTGGCTTGACGTGCTGGTGAAAAAGACAATAGTTAATACAGAGCCATAGGCTCTAAAATCTCGTCCTGAAAATGATAATAATCGCCGAATTCGGCTCTCTCTGGGGTCGCATTGATGATGATAAAAAAAATCAGTGGTCGCCATGCCGCTTCTGGCCTGGTGGGGATTTCAGCCTGTCTGTTTTTTTGTAATACAGCGTCTGCCTGGCAACAGGAATATATCGTTTCAGACGCCCAAAATAATACGGCGGAACGCTATACCTGGGACGCGGATCGCCCTCCGCGTTATGAGGATATTCTTGCTGAGCGTATTCAGTCGTCACAGGATGCGCCTGGTCTGGCCCTGAATGTACCGTCTGGCAGCACCCTGGACGGAGCGATGAGCGTGGGCTGGAATTTTCCGGTTTCAGCGGGCATCAACACCGGCCCGGTGGTGGCGTGGCGTTATGACGGCACGGCTCCCATGATGATTAACGAGTTTGGTGATAGTGCGACGATGCAAACGTCCAGCGACCCGCTCTGGCATGCCAGCGTCAGCACGCTGGGGTGGCGTGTGAATACCCGCTACGGCGATCTCCGTCCCTGGGCGCAGATTAGCTATAACCAGCAGTTTGGTGAGAATCAGTGGAAATCGCAGTTTGGCATGCCGCAGACACCCTCTCCGGCACAAAACGGCAACTGGATGGATGTGACCGTGGGAACGGATATGCCGTTTAACACCCACGTTGCGGCCTATGCGTCGCTTGCACAGGGGGAACATACCACCAGCGGAGAGGAGTTTTTGTATACTCTGGGTGTTAATGCAAATTTCTAGCGTTGTTACTTTTTTAAACGTTACGATAACATCCTGAACACAATAATCGCAGGGGTTACAGCGATAGCAGGTACTAACACTCTATCGCTTTATTCCCAGGCCAGGCCATTCATTCCCGATTCCAGGCATTTCATTCCGTTTCGCCTGCACTTCATGCCGTTTTACCCCATGCATATTAAGGTTTTGTTTATCGTTGTCCTCAGCGAATTCCCTTAATTTCTCTTGCAGGACAACTGCCATGAACACATCAACTTATAACCGCACGCGCTGGCTCACGCTCTTTGGCACCATCGTCACCCAGTTTGCGCTGGGCTCGGTCTATACCTGGAGCCTGTTTAACAGTGCCCTTTCCGATAAACTCGGCGCACCGGTTAGCCAGGTCGCGTTCTCCTTTGGTCTCTTGAGCCTGGGGCTGGCGATTTCGTCTTCCGTGGCGGGCAAGCTGCAGGAGCGTTTTGGCGTGAAGCGTGTGACCATGGCGTCCGGGATCCTGCTCGGCCTGGGTTTTTTCCTGACGGCGCATTCCAGCAACCTGATGATGCTGTGGCTGAGCGCCGGGGTGCTGGTGGGGCTGGCGGATGGCGCAGGTTATCTGCTGACCCTGTCGAACTGCGTGAAGTGGTTCCCGGAACGTAAAGGCCTGATCTCTGCGTTTGCCATCGGATCTTATGGTCTGGGCAGTCTCGGTTTTAAATTTATCGACGCCCACCTGCTGGCATCCGTTGGCCTCGAAAAAACCTTCATGATCTGGGGCGCGATTGTTCTGGTGATGATTCTGTTCGGCGCGACCCTGATGAAAGATGCGCCACAGCAGGAAGTTAAATCCGTGAACGGCGTAGTGGAGAACGACTTCACACTCGCGCAGTCCATGCGTAAACCCCAGTACTGGATGCTGGCGGTGATGTTCCTGACGGCCTGCATGAGCGGTCTGTATGTTATCGGTGTCGCAAAAGACATCGCGCAGGGGATGGTAAAACTGGATGCGGCCACGGCGGCCAATGCGGTGACCGTGATCTCCATTGCCAACCTCTCCGGTCGTCTGGTGCTCGGTATTCTGTCTGACAAAATCGCCCGCATCCGCGTGATTACGATTGGACAGGTGGTTTCGCTGGTCGGTATGGCGGCTCTCCTGTTTGCCCCGCTGAACGAAGCAACCTTCTTTGCGGCGATTGCCTGTGTGGCCTTTAACTTCGGTGGCACCATTACGGTCTTCCCGTCACTGGTGAGCGAGTTCTTTGGTCTGAATAATCTGGCGAAAAACTACGGCGTTATCTATCTGGGCTTTGGGATTGGCAGTATCTGTGGCTCGCTGATTGCTTCCCTGTTCGGTGGGTTCTATGTGACCTTCTGCGTGATTTTCGCTCTGCTGATTATCTCCCTGGCGCTCTCTACCACGATTCGCCAACCGCAGCGTGAAGTTTTCAAAGAAGTTCATGCGTAATGACGACACGAAAGGCCGGTTATCCGGCCTTTGTATTTTCTGAAAACGGGAAATAAAGCGTTTTTGTCTGTCTCGGGATTTGCTTTTTTGTAAATAACTGTACCGATCACACTCTCTTCTGCCACTTTTCTGCTTCCCTGTGGTCTACTTACCACGCCTCCAGACGTTTCATTGAACGATCCCTTGAGCGTATGTTTAATCTGTCTGCTTTTTAACCGAGGCAGGCGGCGGTACTGTCCCTTATTTCCGGGTAGCTTGCATGAAATACATTAAATCGATGGCGCAACAAAAGCTCTGCTTTTTGCTGGCGTTGTACATCGGCCTGTTTATGAATGGCGCGGTTTTTTTCCGTCGGTTTGACGGTTATGCGCAAGATTTTACCGCCTGGAAAGGAATTGCAGCGGTTGTCGAATTGGTCGCCGCGGTACTGGTCACCTTCTTTTTATTCCGTATTCTGACCCTGTTTGGCCGTCGCGTGTGGCGAGTGCTAGCAACATTTATCGTGCTGTGCTCGGCGGGGGCCAGCTATTACATGACCTTTATGAATGTGGTCATTGGCTACGGCATTATTGCCTCGGTGATGACCACGGATATCGATCTCTCTAAAGAGGTCGTGGGGTTGCACTTTATTCTCTGGGTAGTGGCGGTCAGTGCTTTGCCGTTGCTGCTCATCTGGAGTAACCGCTGCCGGTACACGCTGGTTCACCAGATCCGCACGCCGGGTAAACGCTTCAGAAGCGTTGCGATTGTTCTGCTGGCCGGGCTGATGGTCTGGGGGCCAATTCGTCTGCTGGAGGTGAAGCAGAAGTATGACGAACGTACCTCCGGCGTGGATCTACCAAGCTACGGCGGTGTGGTTGCCAACTCGTATTTACCGTCTAACTGGATCTCTGCGCTGGGGCTGTATGCGTGGGCACAGGTGGATGAGTCTTCTGATAATAAATCGCTGATGAACCCGGCGAAGAAGTTTACCTATGTCGCGCCAAAAGATATCGACGATACCTACGTCGTCTTTATTATTGGGGAAACCACGCGCTGGGATCATATGGGTATTCTTGGCTATGACCGCGATACAACGCCAAAACTGGCGCAGGAGAAAAACCTGATTGCCTATCGCGGCTACTCCTGTGATACCGCCACCAAGCTCTCCTTGCGCTGCATGTTCGTACGCGAAGGGGGGGCGAGCGATAACCCACAGCGGACGCTGAAAGAGCAAAACGTCTTCTCGGTGCTGCATCAGCTTGGGTTTACGTCTGACCTGTATGCGATGCAGAGCGAGATGTGGTTCTACAGCAACACCATGGCGCAGAACATTTCCTACCGCGAGCAGATTGGCGCGGAGGCGCGTAACCGCGGTAAGCCTGTTGATGACATGCTGCTGATTGATGAGATGAAGTTGTCTCTCAACGGCAACCCGAACGGTAAGCACATGATTATCCTGCATACCAAAGGGTCGCACTTTAACTACACGCAACGCTACCCGCGTAGCTTTGCGAAATGGACGCCGGAATGTGTCGGGGTGGATAAAGACTGCACCAAAGAGCAGCTGATTAACTCTTATGACAACTCCGTGATGTATGTGGATCATTTTATTGATTCGGTCATTGACCAGGTGCGTGATAAGAAAGCGATAGTGTTCTATGCGGCGGACCATGGTGAATCCATCAATGAATTCGAGCATTTGCACGGTACGCCACGTAAGATGGCGCCGCCGGAGCAGTTCCGTGTACCGATGATGGTGTGGATGTCTGACAAGTATCTGGAGGATCCGGAGAAAGCGAAGATGTTTGCTCACCTGAAAAAAGAGGCGGACATGAAGGTGCCACGTCGTCACGTTGAGCTGTACGACACTATTTTAGGCTGCCTGGGTTATACCTCTCCGGACGGCGGTCTGAACGAAAATAACAACTGGTGCAAACTCCCTGCCAGCACCGCTAAAGCCGCACAGTAGCTCGCCTGGCGAGAATATCGCCAGTTGAAGGGCTTTTTTAAATTAAGGGATTGACGGGGGCGCACCTCAGCAGTAAGATGCGCTCCGCATTCGGCGAGTAGCGCAGCTTGGTAGCGCAACTGGTTTGGGACCAGTGGG
>NZ_JAIWJZ010000052.1:0-55933 GCF_020216105.1 Enterobacter sp. K16B | reverse complement strand
CCGGCACCTGCCGCTGCACCGGCTCAGGCTGCTAAACCTGCCGCTGCCCCTGCTGCTAAAGCTGAAAAATCTGAGTTCGCTGAAAATGATGCTTACGTCCACGCGACCCCGCTGATTCGTCGCCTGGCGCGCGAGTTCGGTGTGAACCTGGCGAAAGTGAAAGGGACCGGCCGTAAAGGTCGTATCCTGCGTGAAGACGTTCAGGCCTACGTGAAAGACGCGGTGAAACGCGCCGAAGCTGCACCTGCTGCAGCCGCTGGCGGCGGTATCCCGGGCATGCTGCCATGGCCGAAAGTGGACTTCAGCAAGTTCGGTGAAATCGAAGAAGTGGAACTGGGCCGTATCCAGAAAATCTCTGGTGCGAACCTGAGCCGTAACTGGGTGATGATCCCGCACGTTACGCACTTCGACAAAACCGATATCACCGATCTGGAAGCGTTCCGTAAACAGCAGAACGCTGAAGCTGAGAAGCGTAAACTGGACGTGAAATTCACCCCAGTGGTCTTCATCATGAAAGCCGTTGCCGCTGCCCTTGAGCAGATGCCACGCTTCAACAGCTCTCTGTCCGAAGACGGCCAGAAGCTGACGCTGAAGAAATACATCAACATCGGTGTTGCGGTTGATACGCCAAATGGTCTGGTTGTTCCGGTCTTCAAAGACGTGAACAAGAAGAGCATTACTGAGCTGTCCCGTGAACTGACCACCATCTCCAAAAAAGCGCGTGATGGTAAGCTGACTGCCGGCGAAATGCAGGGCGGCTGCTTCACTATCTCCAGCATCGGCGGCCTGGGTACGACCCACTTCGCACCGATTGTTAACGCGCCGGAAGTGGCGATCCTCGGTGTGTCCAAGTCCGCGATGGAGCCGGTGTGGAATGGCAAAGAGTTCGTGCCGCGTCTGATGATGCCAATCTCTCTGTCCTTCGACCACCGCGTGATCGACGGTGCTGATGGTGCGCGTTTCATCACCATCATCAACAACATGCTGAGCGACATTCGCCGCCTGGTGATGTAATCGAAAAGCCGGCCGGTCGGCCGGCTTTTTTCTGATAATCTCATGGGGTTTATGAGGTTATTGGTGTAAGCGATAATTCGTGAGCCGTTTGTTGTTTCAAAATTGTTAACAATTTTGTAAAATACGGGCGGATAGAACGACCCGGTGGACGACGGGTATAAATTAAGAGGTCATGATGAGCACAGAAATCAAAACTCAGGTCGTAGTACTTGGGGCAGGCCCAGCAGGTTACTCCGCAGCATTCCGCGCAGCGGATTTAGGTCTGGAAACCGTCATCGTAGAACGTTACAGCACCCTCGGCGGTGTTTGTCTGAACGTCGGCTGTATCCCTTCTAAAGCGCTGCTGCACGTAGCGAAAGTTATCGAAGAAGCCAAAGCACTGGCTGAACACGGTATCGTCTTCGGCGAGCCGAAAACCGATATCGACAAGATTCGTACCTGGAAAGAGAAAGTTATCACTCAGCTGACCGGCGGTCTGGCGGGTATGGCCAAAGGCCGTAAAGTGAAAGTGGTTAACGGTCTGGGTAAATTCACCGGTGCGAACACCCTGGAAGTTGAAGGCGAAAACGGCAAAACCGTGATCAACTTCGACAACGCGATCATCGCGGCAGGCTCTCGCCCAATCGAACTGCCATTCATTCCACATGAAGATCCACGCGTGTGGGATTCCACCGATGCACTGGAACTGAAAACCGTTCCAAAACGCCTGCTGGTTATGGGCGGCGGTATCATCGGTCTGGAAATGGGTACCGTATACCATGCGCTGGGTTCAGAGATCGACGTGGTTGAAATGTTCGACCAGGTTATCCCGGCTGCAGACAAAGACATCGTTAAAGTCTTCACCAAACGCATCAGCAAGAAATTCAACCTGATGCTGGAAACCAAAGTGACTGCCGTTGAAGCGAAAGAAGACGGTATTTACGTTTCCATGGAAGGCAAAAAAGCCCCTTCCGAACCACAGCGTTACGACGCCGTGCTGGTGGCTATCGGCCGTGTGCCGAACGGTAAAAACCTCGACGCGGGCAAAGCTGGCGTGGAAGTGGACGACCGTGGCTTCATCCGCGTTGACAAACAGCTGCGCACTAACGTGCCGCACATCTTTGCTATCGGCGATATCGTCGGTCAGCCAATGCTGGCGCACAAAGGTGTTCACGAAGGTCACGTTGCCGCTGAAGTTATCGCAGGCATGAAACACTACTTCGATCCGAAAGTGATCCCATCTATCGCTTACACCGAGCCAGAAGTTGCATGGGTTGGTCTGACTGAGAAAGAAGCGAAAGAGAAAGGCATCAGCTACGAAACGGCTACCTTCCCGTGGGCAGCTTCTGGCCGTGCTATCGCGTCCGACTGCGCAGACGGTATGACCAAACTGATCTTCGACAAAGAGACTCACCGCGTTATCGGTGGTGCGATTGTCGGTACCAACGGCGGCGAGCTGCTGGGTGAAATCGGTCTGGCTATTGAAATGGGCTGTGACGCGGAAGACATCGCGCTGACCATCCACGCTCACCCGACTCTGCACGAGTCCGTTGGCCTGGCGGCAGAAGTGTTCGAAGGCAGCATTACCGACCTGCCAAACGCAAAAGCGAAGAAGAAGTAAGTTTCTTCCGTGATTGCCTGACGCCTCCTCTGGAGGCGTTTTTTTTGCCTGAAAACTACCCGTTATGGTAGGTAACTTATTGTTATTTCCCCTAAAAATTTGCGTCTGTCTGCCGATACTTTTTTCACCATTGTGTAGCTACTGGCCGCACGGTTAACGATCTGGATTTTTGATTACACGCAAAAAGGAAATAACATGTCTTTGAAGAAAGTGATGGGGATTGGCTTATTAGCGGCAGTGATGACGCTGACCGGGTGCGGCGCGATGACGACGGCGGTGAAGAAGCGCAACCTGGAAGTAAAAACGCAGATGAGTGAAACCATCTGGCTTGAGCCATCCAGTGAGAAGACGGTCTACATTCAGGTCAAAAATACCTCTGATAAAGACATGAGCAACCTGCAGACGCTGCTGGCAAACGATCTGAGCGCCAAAGGGTACAAAGTCACGTCCTCGCCTGACAGCGCCTACTACTGGGTGCAGGCTAACGTCCTTAAAGCGGACAAAATGGACCTGCGCGAAGCCCAGGGCTATTTGAAAACCGGTTATGAAGGTGCCGCCGTTGGCGCTGCACTGGGTGCCGGTATCACTGCCTATAACAGTAATTCTTCGGGGGCGGCGCTGGGCGTAGGCCTGGCGGCTGGTCTGATCGGCATGGCTGCCGATGCGATGGTGGAAGATGTGAACTACACCATGGTAACCGACCTGCAGATCTCTGAGCGTAGCAAAGCGAAAGTTACTACCGATAACATCGCGGCGCTGCGTCAGGGGACGTCTGGCGTGAAACTGCAAACCAGCAGCGAGCAGGGCGATCGCGCGAAGTATCAGACCCGCGTGGTATCGAACGCTAACAAAGTCAATCTGAAGTTCGAGGAAGCGAAACCGGTTCTCGAAGCGCAGCTGGCGAAATCGGTCGCCAATATTCTGTAAGTTAAAAAGCCGGGTGGCAGCGCTGCCATACCCGGCTTATAACACTCAGCCCGTTGGCGGCATTCAGGGCGCGACGGGCTGCCAGGTTTTATCCGGGTTATATGAGGTGATCGCCTGGGCTCTCTGCGCCGAATCGCTACCGAGATCGGCCTGGTAAACCTTGTCGTCCTGGTTTATCACAAAGCTCATTACGCCCGTCTGGCCATAGCTGACCGGCCAGGCCACCATCGCGAAACCGTTGCTCTCCGGCAGGATCCGGAAACGGTAGCCGTGATAGCCGGTACCCGGTTCTTTCGGGCTAAATGCCGGGCCGAGCGGGCTAGGGGCTTCCCCGGGTGACGCGGGCCAGTACAAACCGTCTTTTTTCCCTTCCGAACTCACAATTTTCTGCGCGTAGGTTTGGTTCATCGCAAAGTAGCTTTGCTGCGCATCAACGTAGGCATGTAACGCTTCAATGGCGGCGAGCTCGTTACGTCCGATTTCGCGGGTCAGAATCTCTTCAGCACCTTCTTTGATATCGAATTGCCAGCCAGCGCTGGTTTTAATCACCGGAATAGGAAGCTGCCAGCCGCTGTCGCCAACGACAAGATGCGCCGTATCCCCTTCGACAACGGTGTTATGACGCACTTTCCAGTCGCGCAGGAAACGATCGACGGCATCCGGGTCAACGCCTTCCGGGGGCAGAAAATCGCGCCAGTTCTCGCCAAGCAGATTGCTCATCGCGCGCTCGTTATGCTCGCTAATGGCTTTTGCCAGCGCATCGGTCGCCTGGTCGGGCGTGATGAAGGCTTGCTGCGCCATCGCCGAAGCGGAAAGCATGAACAGCACCAGTCCACTGAGAAGTTTACTTTTCATGTCGGTTCCCTTAGCGATGTCGAATTTCACGGCGTTCAGCGCGTCCAGCAGATGCCTGACGCGTCTGCTGCTGGCGGGCGGCGAGTTGTCTGCTTTGCGCACCACGTTGCTGCTGCGCCTGCCAGTTCGCGGAGCGGCTGTCGTTTCCGCTCAGCGCGTTGGCCCGGGGCTGGCTGTTTCGCTGCTGAAGCGTGCGCTGCTGCGCAGGTTGTGAGACTCGTTTCTCTTGTCTCTGGGTTGCAGCCTGACGGTTTTCTCGCTGCTGCGTGGTGGCGCGCTTCACCGTCTGCGGGTTGGTGTCGTAGCCACGGTAGTTATTGCGTTGCGAAATCTGCTTCAGCTGTTCGCTTGAGGCCTGACGTTGCATATCTTTCGTGGCGGGACGCGCCGTTTGGGGGAAGGTTTTACCCGTTGATTTCTCCATCTGGCTCAGGGCCGCCTGACGCTGGCTGTCGCGGTTAACCGGTTTTTGCTGTGTTGAACTTAACCCGGTTGCCGTGCTGGTGGAGTGGAATCGCGAGTTGAGCTGATTCGTGGGGTAGGGCACCCCTTCCCGATAAGCCGGGTTATGCTGCCAGGTACGGTTGGCGTCCGTCAGGCGCTGTCCGCTGATTTTATTGAAGTTCTCAACGTTAATATTGATGTTGTTATCACCGTTGCGGTTATAGCCGCCGTGATTATCCCAGTCGTCATGGTGATGATCCCAGTCATCGTCATCATCCCAGTCAATGCTGCTGAAAATGGCATAGGTTGTGGCGACACCCAGGCTGAAACCTAAGCCGTTGACGAAGCTGTTACCAAACTGCTCCCCGGGTGACGGAGGGAGATACGTTGGTGGATAGGCGGTGTTTGGCCAGGTCCCGTAAACCGTATTGGGGTTGTAGGTGGGAACGTAAACGACCTGCGGGTCGGCGGATTCAATTTTGATCACCGTTGGGGCGGGTGCTGACGCGGTGGTTGTGGTTGATTCGGCGGTGCTGGTTTTCGCCGGTGCCGGTTTTGTGACGGTGGTGACCGTCTGCTGAGGCGTCGATTGCAGGGCGCCGGTCTTCTGTGCCAGCGCGCGCAGGCGCTGAACGGAATCCATCACATCTTTCGGTTGCGCGAGGAACGCATCACCTAAATTTTGAACCCACGGCGGGTTTTCTCCCATCAGCGACATAAGCTGAGGGAAGGCGACCAGCGATTTTACGCTGGGATCCCAGGGCTGGCTGGCGACGGCCTGAATCGCGGCGTCCCCTTCCATTTTAGGGTTATCTTTTGACCACTGGGCCGCCTGGATCACGTTGGCCGGGTAAGTCGAGGCCATTAAAATTTGTGACAGCAGGGCGTCCGGGTAGAGCGCGATGGGAGCAACCCACTGATCGATCTGCGCGGCAGAATACGTTGGCGCGACGACAGGGGCGGGTTGTGCTGCGGCAGGCGTAGCCGGTGCAGCCGGTTGTTGTGCGACGGGGGCTGGCACAACGGGTTCCGTTGCACGGCTTTTGACAAACATGACGCCTGAGGCGGCAAGCAGCCCGGCACTGCAGAGAAGGACAAGCAGATGTGGTTTAAAGGGCAACTTCATAAAATGACTCCAACGAGACCAGCGCTGTGCCGTGAGGCGTTACGGTTGGCGTGAGTATTATTCACCCGTCTTTTACAGTTTTGACTTTTATTGGGAAGCGTCCGGTACGTCCGGATAAAGAGTGTGAGTATTTATTACACAATTATATGCGATGCGGGAAAAAACGCAGGGAATTCAGAAGGCCGCTCTTGCGAGCGGCCAGCAGCTAGTTGCCGAGGTTAACGACAAACAGCACCGTGATGTCGGATATATTCCAGCCACCGTGGAGTGCGGTAAGCAGTAAACCGAGCGCAACGATCAGCGCAGTGATTCGCATCTCCATTGCGTGCGTTCCTGTAAAGGCTACGCGGGTTCATTCCCCTCCGGGAAAGGCAGAACCAGGCAAATAAGTGTATTGCCGCGTAGGTTACGGAACTGCTCCCGGGCCCGGTGACTGGTTGCTACACCAGCGAAGCAGGCCGGGTGCAACAGTATTACAGTAGGTAAGCGCTGAGAAGCGGGGAAATGCAGTTGCATCCTTTTTCATCCGAAACTGGATGGCGGCTCGTAAACGCCAGGAAGGGACTTGCAGATTTTCTTACTGAAGAGCAATATTAGTGTCGAGTGTATTGCCGCAAATCTGCCAGCCCGGTGTGCTATCACCGCAAGGCAACAAATTAACCGCTGTGAGGCGGTTTTTTTGTACCCAAAATTCGCCTCATCTCTCCGCTACACCATGCTTAACGATTCAGCAAACTTTTTAATGTTGCTTTTTTGTAAACGGATTAACACTGTGCAGAAATCCTGCTATGCTGCCCGACGCGGTATCGGGCATTTACCCTACAAACTGCTGTCTCACAGGAGCGTGAAGAGAACGCCCGCCGCATATGACAATGAGAGCGAGGAGAACCGTCGTGCTAGAAGAATACCGTAAGCACGTAGCAGAACGTGCCGCCGAGGGAATTGTACCCAAACCGTTAGATGCAACCCAAATGGCCGCGCTCGTCGAGCTGCTGAAGAACCCGCCTAAGGGCGAAGAAGAATTCCTGTTAGATCTGCTGATCAACCGCGTACCGCCTGGCGTAGATGAAGCTGCCTACGTAAAAGCCGGATTCCTTGCTGCTATCGCCAAAGGCGAAGCCACCTCCCCACTGGTTACTCCTGAAAAAGCCATTGAACTGCTCGGCACCATGCAGGGTGGTTACAACATTCATCCGCTGATTGACGCGCTGGATAACGACAAGCTGGCGCCGATTGCCGCTAAAGCGCTCTCTTCCACGCTGCTGATGTTCGATAACTTCTACGATGTGGAAGAAAAAGCCAAAGCAGGCAACGTCTATGCGAAGCAGGTCATGCAGTCCTGGGCTGATGCCGAATGGTTCCTGAACCGTCCTGCTCTGGCTGAAAAAATTACCGTCACTGTTTTCAAAGTGACCGGTGAAACCAACACCGATGACCTCTCTCCGGCGCCGGATGCGTGGTCTCGCCCGGATATCCCTCTGCACGCCCTGGCGATGCTGAAAAACGCCCGTGAAGGTATCGAACCGGATCAGCCAGGCGTTGTCGGTCCGATCAAACAGATCGAAGCCTTACAGAAAAAAGGTTTCCCGCTGGCCTACGTGGGTGACGTTGTGGGGACCGGCTCTTCCCGTAAATCTGCGACCAACTCCGTGCTGTGGTTCATGGGTGACGATATTCCGCATGTGCCGAACAAACGCGGTGGCGGCCTGTGCCTCGGCGGTAAAATTGCACCCATCTTCTTCAACACCATGGAAGATGCAGGCGCACTGCCGATCGAAGTGGATGTTTCTAACCTGAATATGGGCGACGTGATTGACGTTTACCCGTACAAAGGGGAAGTGCGTAACCACGAAACTAACGAACTGCTGGCGAGCTTTGAGCTGAAAACCGACGTGCTGATCGATGAAGTGCGCGCCGGTGGCCGTATTCCACTGATCATCGGCCGTGGCCTGACGACCAAAGCGCGTGAAGCGCTGGGTCTGCCGCACTCAGACGTTTTCCGTCGCGCGAAAGACGTCGCGGAAAGCAATCGCGGTTACTCGCTGGCGCAGAAAATGGTGGGCCGCGCGTGCGGCGTCGCCGGCATTCGTCCGGGCGCTTACTGCGAACCTAAGATGACCTCCGTCGGTTCTCAGGATACCACTGGCCCAATGACCCGTGACGAGCTGAAAGACCTGGCGTGCCTGGGCTTCTCGTCTGACCTGGTGATGCAGTCCTTCTGTCACACGGCGGCATATCCAAAACCGGTTGACGTGACCACGCACCACACGCTGCCAGACTTCATCATGAACCGTGGCGGCGTTTCCCTGCGTCCGGGCGACGGCGTGATCCACTCCTGGCTGAACCGTATGCTGCTGCCGGATACTGTGGGTACCGGCGGTGACTCCCATACCCGTTTCCCAATTGGTATCTCCTTCCCGGCGGGCTCTGGTCTGGTGGCGTTCGCGGCGGCGACCGGCGTGATGCCGCTGGATATGCCTGAATCCGTACTCGTGCGTTTCAAAGGCAAAATGCAGCCGGGTATCACCCTGCGCGACCTGGTTCACGCGATCCCGCTGTATGCGATTAAACAGGGCCTGCTGACCGTTGAGAAGAAAGGGAAGAAAAACATCTTCTCTGGCCGCATTCTGGAGATTGAAGGTCTGCCGGATCTGAAAGTTGAGCAGGCATTCGAGCTGACCGATGCGTCCGCGGAGCGTTCCGCTGCGGGTTGTACCATCAAGCTGAACAAAGAGCCGATTATCGAGTATCTGAACTCGAACATCGTGCTGCTGAAGTGGATGATTGCAGAAGGCTACGGCGACCGTCGTACGCTGGAGCGTCGTATCCAGGGCATGGAAAAATGGCTGGCCGATCCGCAGCTGCTGGAAGCCGATGCTGACGCTGAGTACGCGGCGGTGATCGACATCGATCTGGCGGATATCAAAGAGCCTATCCTGTGTGCGCCAAACGATCCGGACGACGCGCGTCCGCTCTCTGAAGTTCAGGGGGAGAAGATCGACGAAGTGTTCATCGGATCCTGTATGACCAACATCGGTCACTTCCGTGCTGCCGGTAAACTGCTGGATACCCATAAAGGCCAGTTGCCAACCCGTCTGTGGGTGGCGCCGCCAACCCGTATGGACGCGGCTCAGCTGACCGAAGAGGGTTACTACAGCGTGTTTGGTAAGAGCGGTGCGCGCATTGAAATTCCTGGCTGTTCCCTGTGTATGGGTAACCAGGCGCGCGTAGCCGACGGTGCGACGGTGGTCTCCACCTCGACCCGTAACTTCCCGAACCGTTTAGGCACCGGTGCGAACGTTTACCTGGCGTCTGCAGAGCTGGCGGCGGTTGCGGCGCTGATTGGCAAACTGCCAACGCCGGAAGAGTACCAGACCTTCGTGGCTCAGGTGGATAAGACTGCGGTGGATACCTATCGCTATCTGAACTTCGACCAGCTCTCTCAATACACCGAGAAGGCTGACGGGGTTATCTTCCAGACGGCGGTATAAACAGCAAAACCGTCTCTGCGAGACGGTTTTTAGTATTTGCACCCTCTCCCGTGGGAGAGGGACGGGGTGAGGGCATCAGGCCGCAGGGCCTTGCTCTCACCTTTTTATTTTCATTCCTCCCACCTCTCACGCTTTTTTTCTTCCTCTCTGCTGCGATAATTAACGTAATGGCTTTGCAGAGGAAAACACTATGGATTACGAATTTCTGCGCGACATCACTGGGGTGGTGAAAGTGCGTATGTCGATGGGCCACGAAGCCGTAGGACACTGGTTTAACGAAGAGGTGAAAGAGAATCTCGCCCTGCTTGATGAAGTTGAACAGGCGGCAAATACGGTGAAAGGCAGTGAACGTTCCTGGCAACGTGCCGGACATGAATACACGCTGTGGATGGATGGCGAAGAGGTGATGGTGCGCGCCAACCAGCTTGAATTTTCGGGTGATGAGATGGAAGAGGGGATGAGCTACTACGACGAAGAGAGCCTGTCGCTGTGCGGCGTAGAGGACTTTCTGCAGGTTGTGGCGGCGTACCGGGCGTTCATGAAACAGAAATAGCTTACCGGAGCGTCCTTGCTCCTCGTGCGTTTTACACGGCCGGAATATTGCGGCCGTAGTAGATTTCGCGCATCTCTTTCCAGAGCAGGTCTGTGATGACCTTGCGCTCCTCTTCGCTCAAGTCTTCTGGCCGGGTATGGAACATGTAATGCTTCAGGTCGAACTCCTTCAGCAACATCTTGGTGTGGAAGATGTTTTCCTGATAGACGTTCACATCCACCATGTCGTACAGCGATTTCATGTCGTCGGACATAAAGTTCTGAATGGAGTTAATTTCATGGTCGATGAAATGCTTCATCCCGTTGATATCACGGGTAAAACCACGCACGCGATAATCAATCGTGACGATATCCGATTCCAGCTGGTGGATTAAATAGTTCAGCGCGTTTAGCGGGGAAATCACGCCGCAGGTCGACACTTCGATATCGGCGCGGAACGTGCACAGCCCACCTTCCGGATGACTTTCCGGGTAGGTATGTACGCAGATGTGGCTTTTATCAAGGTGGGCCACAACCACTTCCGGCAGCGGGCCCGGATGTTCAGTTTTGTCGATGAGCTTCGGATCGACCGGCTCTTCACTGACCAGTATGGTCACGCTGGCGCCCTGGGGTTCATAATCCTGTCGGGCGATATTCAGGATGTTTGCGCCGATGATCGAACAGGTTTCTGTCAGGATCTCTGTCAGACGGTTGGCGTTGTAGAGTTCATCGATATAGGCGATGTAACCATCGCGCTCTTCCGCTGTTTTGGCATAGCAGATATCGTAAATACAAAAACTCAGGCTTTTGGTCAGGTTGTTAAAGCCATGCAGTTTAAGCTTTTTCAATTAGTTCACCCCCTGGGAGGACAGTGCATCTTGCAGGTACTGCGGCAAGGCAAAGGCTGCGGTATGGACCGCCGGATTGTAATAACGGCACGTGAGCGCCGCCTGATGGAAGCGTGCCTGGATAATTTCGGTGGAGAGATGGCGCAGGACATCGTTATCCGTGGCCCAGGCAAAGGTCATGATCCCACCGTAGTAGGTTGGAATAGCGGCCTGATAGAAGCTGACATCGCCGAAATATGTGCTCAGCTTACGATGGCTGTCGAGCGCTTCATCCTGCTGCAGGAAGCAGACGCCATTTTGCGCCACGAAGATCCCGCCTGGGTTCAGGCAACGCTTGCAGCCTTCGTAGAAGGAGGAGGTAAACAGCGACGCGCCAGGACCGATCGGGTCGGTACAGTCGGAGATAATGACGTCAAAGGTCTGGGTTGTCTGGTTAACGAAGTTGACACCATCGTCAATCACCAGCCTGAAACGCGGATCGTCGTAGCTACCGGCATTGTGGTTGGGCAGATACTGACGGCAGAAAGAGACCACGCCCGCATCGATCTCCACCATGGTGATGGTTTCAATGGACTGATGACGGGAAACTTCGCGCAGCATTGCGCCGTCGCCACCGCCGATAATCAGCACGTGTTTTGCGTGCCCGTGCGCCAGAAGCGGGACGTGGGTCATCATCTCATGATAGATAAACTCATCGCGTTCGGTGGTTTGCACCACGCCGTCCAGCGCCATGACGCGGCCAAAGGCGGCATTCTCGAAGATGATTAGATCCTGATGCTCGGTTTTTTCATGATAAAGCACGTTATCAACGGCAAAGTACTGACCAAACTGGTCATGCAGTGTTTCATGCCACAACGTGTGGTCGGCCATACGCGGACTCCTCCTTTGTTAACATCCGTTACACTCACAAAAAATGAGCGAAACATGATAGCTAACTATAACCGCGGTTGCACGGCTATAGGTTCAACAAGGGGCGTCGGAAAGGTTATTTCACGTAGGCGAGCAGGCTGAGTGAATCGCGAGCCAGCGCTTTGCATTTTTTTGCAGTGGGGATGCCAATACCGCTTAAGTCACGGTAGCTGTCTTCACCGAGCGCCTTCATGTCGAAGCTGTCGTAGTTGCTGAGATCCCACTGGTTCTGTTGGGCAAAAAAGACCAGCGCGCGGCGAATCTGGCCGTTGGGTAAATTCTGGTAGCCACAATCATTTTTCAGGAATACAAAAACCGCCGTTAAGTCGGCCATATCTTCCGCTTCATTTTCACTTAGCGCATAGCTGTTCGCACACATTGCCATCAGGCTACTGAACAAAATTGTCCTGAAAAACGTCTTCATTGCTTCTACCACTGCTTCACGGAAAATTAACGTTAGCATACTTGATGCCAGTGCGACGATCTTTATTATTGCCGCTTTACTTGACCTTCCGGTAAGGGGAGGGTTTATGCTCAAAAGATCGCCTGCTGGAAATAAGGAAATGAACATGCAACGCCGTGATTTTTTGAAATATTCCATCGCGCTGGGAGCGGCCAGCGCCTTACCTCTCTGGAGTCGCGCGGTTTTTGCGGCTGACAGACCTGCCTTGCCCATTCCCGACTTACTGACCGCTGACGCCCGTAGCCGTATCCAGCTTGTTGTTCAGTCCGGTAAAACGACGTTCGGCGCACACAGCGCCACCACGTGGGGTTATAACGGCAATCTGCTCGGTCCGGCGCTTCGGTTACGCAAAGGGCAGGCGGTGACGGTAGATATCCACAACACGCTCGCCGAAGAGACGACGCTGCACTGGCACGGTCTGGAAGTGCCGGGCGAGGTGGACGGCGGGCCGCAGGGAGTCATCAAGGCGGGCGGCAAGCGCAGCGTTACCTTTACGCCGCAACAGCGCGCCGCAACCTGTTGGTTCCACCCGCACCAGCATGGCAAAACCGGCCATCAGGTAGCGATGGGGCTGGCGGGGCTGGTGCTGATTGAAGACGACGAAAGCCGTCTGCTGCGCCTGCCTGAACAGTGGGGCATCGACGACGTGCCAGTGATTGTGCAGGACAAGAAGTTCACTGCTGACGGGGAAATTGACTACAGGCTTGACGTCATGAGCGCGGCTGTCGGCTGGTTTGGCGATACGCTGCTGACCAACGGTGCGATTTACCCTCAGCACGCCGCACCGAAAGGCTGGCTGCGCCTGCGCCTGCTCAACGGGTGTAACGCACGCTCACTCAATTTCGCCACCAGCGATAAACGTCCTTTGTACGTGGTGGCCAGCGACGGGGGACTGCTGCCAGAGCCGGTGAAGGTGAATGAATTACCGATGCTGATGGGGGAACGTTTTGAAGTGCTGGTGGATATCAGCGACGGCAAAGCGTTTGACCTGGTGACGCTGCCGGTTAGCCAGATGGGGATGGCGGTTGCGCCCTTTGATAAGGCGCATCCGGTGCTGCGTATTCAGCCGCTGCAGGTGACCGCTTCCGGTACGCTGCCAGATATCCTGACTACGCTCCCGGCACTACCGTCCCTCGAAGGGTTAACCCAGCGGAAGCTCCAGCTCGCCATGGACCCGATGCTCGACATGATGGGTATGCAGGCCCTGATGAAGAAATACGGTAATCAGGCGATGGCGGGAATGCATCACGGACAGATGATGGGCCACATGAATATGGACCACGGCAAAATGGGCGGTATGGGGAACATGAACCACGGTGACCATGGCTTTGATTTCCACAACGCTAATATGATCAACGGCAAAGCATTCGACATGAACACGCCGATGTTTGCTGCCGCAAAAGGGGCGTTTGAGCGCTGGGTGATTTCAGGTGAAGGGGACATGATGCTGCATCCGTTCCATATCCACGGCACCCAGTTCCGTATTCTCTCTGAGAACGGCAAAGCGCCGGATGCGCATCGCGCTGGCTGGAAGGATACGGTGCGAGTGGAAGGCGGCGTCAGTGAGGTGCTGGTGAAGTTTGACCACGATGCACCGAAAGAGTTTGCCTATATGGCGCACTGCCATCTACTCGAGCATGAGGATACGGGGATGATGCTGGGGTTCACCGTATAAAGCGGTGCGGCCAGATGCCCTCATCCTGACCCTCTCCCACGGGGAGAGGGAACAAACACTAAAAACGGCAACTTTCGTTGCCGTTTTGCATTTATTTGGCATCGTCCGGCAACGCATACGCGACAATATAGTCGCCCATCTTCGTGCCAAACGAACCGTGACCTCCCGCGGAGATGACAACGTACTGCTTGCCATTCACTTCATAGGTCATCGGCGTCGCTTGTCCACCGGCTGGCAGACGGCCTTGCCACAGTTTCTCACCGTTGGTCATGTTGTACGCGCGCAGGTAGTTATCTGCGGTTGCCGCGATGAACAGCACGTTACCGGCGGTAGAGATTGGGCCACCCAGCATTGGCATACCCATATTGAACGGCACCGGAACCGGCATCGGGAACGGCATGCTGTCCTGCGGGGTACCAATACGTTTTTTCCACACGATCTCGTTGGTTTTCAGATCCAGACCGGAGATATAACCCCAGGCAGGCTGTTTACACGGCAGACCAAACGGAGACAGGAACGGATTCAGCGTCACGCCAAACGGCACGCCGTACTGCGGCTGAATACCGGCTTCGGTACCGCTGCCTTTCGCGTCTTTCGGCTGTTCCATCGGGTTACCAGGACCGCGCGGGATCAGCTTAGAGACAAACGGCAGCGCCATTGGGTTGGCAATTGCCACCTGACGGTTCGGGTCAACGGAGATCCCGCCCCATTCGAACATCCCCAGGTTACCCGGGAAGACCAGCGTGCCCTGCTCAGACGGCGGTGTGAAGATACCTTCATAGCGCAGCTGATGGAACATCACGCGGCACACCAGCTGGTCAAACATGGTGGCGCCCCACATGTCTGCTCCGCTGAGGTCTTTCTTCGGACGGAAGCTCAGGTCAGAGAACGGCTGCGTCTTGGTGACGTAGTCGCCTTTTGCTGCACCCTGCGGAACCGGTTTTTCCGGCGCAGGGACGACCAGCTCGCCGTTACGACGGTCCAGCACGAAGATGTTACCGGTTTTCGCCGGAGCATAAATCACCGGCACGGTTTTACCGTTAACGGTAATGTCCGCCAGCGTCGGCTGGGACGGCATGTCCATGTCCCACAGGTCGTGGTGAACGGTCTGATAGCTCCAGGCCAGTTTACCGGTGGTCGCGTTCAGCGCCACGATAGAGCTGGCATAACGCTCCTGCTCCGGTGTGCGATTTCCGCCCCAGATATCCGGCGTGGTCACACCCATAGGCAGGTAGACCAGATCCAGCTTCGCGTCATACGCGGCCGGTGCCCAGGAGTTCGGCGAGTTAAAGGTAAAGGTGTGTTCATCCGACGGGATCGCGTTTGGATCTTTCGCGCCCGGATCGAAGGCCCACAGCAGTTTACCGGTGTTCACGTCGAAACCACGAATAACGCCAGAGGTTTCGCGGGTGGAGAAGTTATCCGTAACCGAACCCGCAATCACGATGGTTTTATCGGTGATGATGGGCGGTGAAGTCGGTTCATACAGACCCGGCGTGGTGTCCGGCATATTGGTCTGCAGATTGAGGATACCTTTGTTGGCAAAAGTTTCGCACAGCTTGCCCGTTTCGGCGTTAATCGCGAACAGGCGACCATCGTTCACCGGCAGCATAATGCGGCGAGGACAGTCGGCAATAACCTCTGGGCTCGCATTATCCGCACGCGCTTCATGGTAAGAAACGCCACGGCAGGTGACGTGCTGGAAGGATGGATTAGAGTTCAGCTGCGGATCGAAGTGCCATTTCTCTTTACCGGTGGCCGCGTCGAGCGCGAACAGACGCTGGTGCGCCGTACACAGATAAAGCATGTTGCCCACTTTAATCGGCGTGACTTCGTTGGTCAGTTCACCCGGATCGTTCGGCATCTTCAGATCGCCGGTACGGAATACCCAGGCTTCTTTCAGGTTTTTAACGTTGTCAGCGTTGATCTGCTTCAGCGGGGAGTAACGCTGGCCTTCCTGATTACGCCCGTAGGCTGGCCAGTCACCGTCAGCGACCTGCGAGATCGCCGCCGCAGGCGTGGATTCTGCATTCAGCGTCCCGTTGATCTCCTGCGGGTCGTTAAAGCCGGCCCAGGTCAGGATGCCGCCGCTGATTAACAGGGCCACCACCAGCGCCGCAACGGCACCACTGGACGGCACAATCAGGCGACGCCAGACGAACGGCAGGATCAGCCAGATACCGAAGAACACCAGAATGTCGCTGCGCGGCGTCAGTGCCCAGAAGTCGAAGCCGACTTCCCAGACGCCCCAGATCATGGTTGCGAGGAGTAATGCGGCGTAAAGCCACAGTGCGGATTGTTTTCTACGCCAGAGCAGGACGGTTACGCCAAGCATAACCAGGCCCGCAATCGGGTAGTACCAGGAGCCGCCGATCGCGACCAGCCAGACGCCACCGATTAACAGGTACAGGCCGCAGAAGGCGGCGAATAGCGCTGTTAGTGTCACCAGTAGACGCGGCTGTTTAGAGTTTGTTTCAGCCATAGAAAGTGTACTCGTCAGTTTTTGTTAATAATTTGCTAGCAACTAATTATAGGTATTAACAAGTGTGATCGGAATCACAATATTTGCTTTTTATAACTCATGCGCCAGGCGTAGCCATTTACTGGTATAATGGCTGGCTTGCGTATCGATGCCGGAATACCCTGTATTCGCATTGAGAGATTTTCATCAAAATCATGTGGTTAGTAATATGAAACATACTGTTGAAGTGATGATCCCGGAAGCCGAGATCAAAGCGCGTATCGCCGAACTGGGTCGTCAAATCACCGAACATTACAAGGACAGCGGCAGCGAAATGGTGCTGGTCGGTCTGTTGCGTGGCTCTTTCATGTTCATGGCAGACCTGTGCCGTGAAGTGCAGGTGCCGCACGAAGTCGATTTTATGACCGCCTCCAGCTACGGCAGCGGCATGTCCACAACCCGTGATGTGAAAATCCTGAAAGATCTGGATGAAGATATTCGTGGCAAAGATGTGTTGATCGTCGAAGACATCATCGACTCCGGCAATACGCTCTCAAAAGTGCGCGAGATCCTCGGCCTGCGTGAGCCAAAATCGCTGGCTATCTGCACCCTGCTGGATAAACCAGACCGCCGTGAAGTGCAGGTGCCGGTCGAGTTTGTGGGTTTCTCTATTCCAGATGAGTTCGTTGTCGGTTACGGCATCGACTATGCGCAGCGTTATCGTCATCTGCCGTATGTTGGGAAAGTGGTATTGCTGGACGAGTAATTGCGGCCCCGGCCCTCTCCCTGTGGGAGAGGGAGAAAATCCCCGGCTTTATTTATGGTTCACATGCTTAAGCTTGAGGTTGGCAATTCCTGAACGGTAACGCTGCTCCAGCGTTTCCCGGTTGGTGGCGGTGACTTCCAGGTTACGCAGCAGACCATCGTGAATGCCGTACGCCCAGCCGTGGATAGAGACCTTCTGCCCGCGCTTCCATGCTGATTGCATGATCGTCGAGTGGCCCAGGTTATACACCTGCTCCATCACGTTGAGTTCGCAAAGGGTATCCATACGACGTTCCTGCGGCATTTCACCCAGCAGTGAGCTATGTTTGAACCAGATATCACGGATGTGAAGCAGCCAGTTATCAATGAGCCCCAGTTCCGGGTTTTCAACCGCCGCCTGCACGCCGCCGCAGCCGTAGTGGCCGCAAATGATGATGTGCTCAACTTCCAGAACATCAACGGCATACTGCACAACAGAAAGACAGTTGAGATCGGTATGAATCACCAGGTTGGCGACGTTGCGGTGAACAAACAGTTCGCCGGGCTCAAGACCTGTCAGGCGCTCTGCCGGCACCCGGCTGTCGGAACATCCAATCCAGAGAAAGCGTGGGTTCTGCGCTTGCGCGAGCTTTCCAAAAAATCCGGGGTCTTCCTCCACTAGCATTTTTGACCATAGTGCATTGTTGCTGATGAGTGTATCTATGTTGTTCATGGAGGTTAGCGACCTGTAACCGAGTAATTGCGTTGCGCTACTATAGGGTAACCCGACTTTTAATGAAACCACACAACGTGTGTCAGAACCTAAGGTAAGTTTATTTCATGGCGATTGCACTGGAGCTTGAGCAGCTAAAAAAAACCTATCCGGGCGGCGTTCAGGCGCTACGCGGGATAGATCTGAAAGTAGAGGCGGGAGATTTCTACGCGCTTCTGGGGCCGAACGGGGCGGGGAAATCGACCACCATTGGTATCATTAGCTCGCTGGTGAATAAAACGTCCGGCAGGGTGAGCGTCTTTGGCTACGATCTGCAAAAAGATGTGGTGAACGCCAAGCGCCAGCTCGGGCTGGTCCCGCAGGAGTTCAACTTCAACCCGTTTGAGACGGTGCAGCAAATCGTCGTCAACCAGGCGGGTTATTACGGCGTTGAGCGAAAAGAGGCGTTAGCACGCAGTGAAAAATACCTCAAACAGCTCGATCTGTGGGAAAAGCGTAACGAACGTGCGCGTATGCTGTCCGGCGGGATGAAGCGCCGCCTGATGATTGCCCGTGCGCTGATGCATGAGCCAAAACTGCTCATTCTCGATGAACCGACTGCGGGCGTGGATATCGAACTGCGTCGTTCCATGTGGGGCTTTCTGAAAGACCTCAACGACAAAGGCACCACCATTATTTTGACCACCCACTATCTTGAAGAGGCGGAAATGCTGTGCCGCAACATCGGCATCATTCAGCACGGCGAGCTGGTGGAAAATACCTCGATGAAGAATCTGCTCTCCAAGCTCAAATCAGAGACCTTCATTCTCGATCTGGCGGCAAAAAGCCCGCTACCGAAGCTTGAAGGGTACCAGTATCGTCTGGTGGATACCTCGACGCTGGAAGTGGAAGTCTTGCGCGAGCAGGGAATTAACAGCGTGTTCTCGCAACTGAGCGCGCAGGGCATTCAGGTTTTAAGTATGCGTAACAAAGCGAACCGACTGGAAGAGCTGTTTGTCTCTCTGGTGCAGGATAAACAAGGAGACAAGGCATGACGCATCTTTACTGGGTCGCGCTGAAAAGTATCTGGGCGAAAGAGATTAACCGCTTTATGCGCATCTGGGTGCAAACCCTGGTGCCGCCGGTGATCACCATGACCCTCTATTTCATCATCTTCGGTAACCTGATTGGTTCCCGTATTGGTGAAATGCACGGCTTTACCTATATGCAGTTTATCGTGCCGGGCCTGATCATGATGGCGGTGATCACCAACGCCTATGCTAACGTGGCGTCGTCGTTCTTTAGCGCCAAGTTCCAGCGTAATATTGAAGAGCTGCTGGTGGCACCGGTGCCAACGCATGTGATCATTGCGGGTTACGTCGGTGGCGGCGTGGCGCGCGGTTTGTGTGTCGGGATCCTGGTGACGGCCATTTCGCTGTTCTTCGTGCCGTTCCAGGTGCACTCCTGGCTGTTTGTGGCCCTGACGCTGCTGCTGACGGCGATCCTCTTCTCGCTGGCCGGTCTGCTGAACGCGGTGTTTGCCAAAACGTTTGACGATATCAGCCTGATCCCGACCTTTGTGCTGACGCCGCTGACCTATCTGGGCGGGGTGTTCTATTCCCTGACGCTGCTGCCGCCATTCTGGCAGGCGTTGTCGCACCTGAACCCGATTGTCTACATGATCAGCGGTTTCCGCTTTGGCTTCCTCGGGATCACCGATGTGCCGCTGTTTACCACGGTGGCGGTGCTGGTGGTGTTCATCATCGCCTTCTACCTGCTGTGCTGGTATCTGATCCAGCGCGGGCGTGGTCTGCGCAGCTAATCTTCCGCCCGGCGACATTCTTTTTGCCGGGCGCTTTTCTTTGACAGTTATCACCGAAAGCTAACCTTCACTCCGCTAAACTACTTGCCTGCTAAGGAGAGAGTTATGCTGGGATGGGTTATCACCTGCCACGATGAACAGGCGCAGGATATGCTGGACAAGCTTGAAGCCAGGTTTGGTCCGCTGGTGCAATGTCGGGCAGTCAATTACTGGCGCGGTTTGAGCACCAACATGCTCAGCCGAATGATGTGCGATGCCCTGCATGAAACGGACACCGGTGACGGCGTTATTTTTCTTACCGATAAATCAGGCGCGGCGCCATACCGCGCAGCGGCTCTGTTGAGCCACAAACACGACTGCTGTGAGGTCATCTCGGGAATTAATCTCGCTTTACTCGAGTTAATGTATCCCTGGCGTGAGTCATTGAGCAGCGCAGAATTTCGTGATGCCATCGTGGCGCAGGGCGAACCCGGCGTGACCAGTTTATGGCATCAGCAGCAAAAAAATCCGCCCTTTGTCCTGTTTCACGAACGCGACAACCACTGAGCTTTTTTCTATTCATAATCCATCAAAAAGGTGGCTGCTGCATTGAAATCGCCCGCTTTAATCGCCCCGCCATCGGCTAACAGTTGGGCTGAAAAGTGAAGATTCTCCAGTGATGACCAGTCACTGCTGCGATCAATATCGGTACTGGTTTCACTGTTTGGGATCATCACGCTGGAAGTATCCGTGTTAATGATCCTGACGGCGACCCCTGCCGCGCTCCCGCTACTCAGCCCTAACATGCTGTGATCCGGAGAAACAAAGGCCGATGTCATCTTCACCTTGAGCTTGGGGGTATAACAGCTTGCAAGCGAGATTGAGAAGGGAATAACCGGCGTGTTGTTGTTTTTAATATCATCTATCCAGTAATCACCCAGCGCAACGTTATTACCCGAGACGGTATCACCCTGGGCGACACCAAATGAGCAACTGCTTGCCGGGACCGTAAATTTCAGCGTGCTGGTTGTGGCACTGAAGATAATTTTGGGCTGACTGCTCGTTCCAATTTGAAAATAGGCAATCGTACCGGCGAGTGAGTTTCCGGTATTGATACCTTTCTGCGGTTTAAATTGTGGCGTGATCCAGAGCGTAAATTTGAGCTTCCATTGGCTGTCGGCATCGGCATAGGGAGCACCACTGCTTTGTGATGGCACCGTATTATCCGTGCCATTTCCTCCCTTCAGATAGAGATCAACCGTTGGATGCGATGAACCGCAACCATCTGATACGTAACACATTAACTCGACAGTGTAGTCAATGCCCGGCACCGTGGTTTTAAGCAGGGCGTTGCCCTCTGGCGTGGTGTATTGCGTATCGAGCAAATTCCCTGCGGCATTCGTAAAGTGGACGGTATTGTCGTAGGGGTTCCAGTTTTTACAGCCTATTGGGTTGCTGGTAATAAACTGGATCACATATGTGGATGTCACATCCAGGCTCGTTGGCGTGGAAACTTTATTTGTCGAGAGGTTAAGAAGCGATGAGCTTCCGGTGGTATATGTGCCCGCGTTATTGCTTTCGATATAACAGCTTTGATCGGCCAATGCCGGGCGGCACAGCATTCCAAAGGCGGCAAATACCAGAAGCATCAACAGGGCATTGAAAGCACTCTTTTTTATCATAAGTTGAAATCTACGCAGAAAAAGAAAGGAACTGCCGGCATCCGTCCGGACAATTCCTCTCTGGTTTCACTGATAGGTCACCATGAACGTTACCAGGGATGTCACCGCACCAGGCGTAACATCGGCAATGGTTTTTCCATCGGCAATAACAATACGCGCATTCATATCCAGCGAACCGGAACCCGAACTGATCGTCACGTTTTGGGTGGGTTGGGTGGTGCAATTGAGAACGGTGCCGGTGTCGGCAAGACCTTTCCAGACTTCGAAAGCCGTTCCGTGTGTTGAACCAAATTTGTCGCTGGATCCGGTAGAACAGGTTGTGCCTGCGCCCGGGGTGGCCTGCACGGTGGCGCTTTTCACCCCCGAACAGTTGCTGAAATTCAGTTTAAAGGCTTCGATACGGCTTTTCGCCGTCAGATCGGACTTGAACACATCGCCAAAATTAATTTCTGTCGATGCATTGCCTGTGGAATCCTGAATTTCTGCGGTACAGGTGCCTGGCACAACATTGGTTTCAAATGTTGCCGTCAGACTGGATGTACCGCTGATCTGTGCCTGTGAGGCGAAGGACAACAGTCCACCGCAAATCGCCATTGTTAAAGCCGTCAGATGTTTACGCATTACTCGCTCCTTTCCCTGTCCCGTTATTCGTAACTGAAGTTAAACGTCGCAATGGCTCTGAATGAGCCCGTTGTGGCCTGATTGGCTACGGTTTCTACCATCGTGGCCACCAGCCCAACTTCTTTTGCGCTGATTTCTGCTGGTGTCCATACCAGCCGTTTACTGTCATCTGTCGAGTTGATGACAAAAGGGGCATCCGGAGCAGAGACACGCGCAATAGACAGCCCCGTATTGGCGGCTCCTCCTGCTGATGAGTCGATGCCGTTCGCGATAGCGGTGTTGACGCTACCTGAAGCGGTACCTGCCACTTCCGTCTTTAATGAAACCAGACTGGAAGGGCACTCGGTGATCACCAGTTTGAAGTTTTCTTTTGCTTCTCCCGTTGCAATCGTATCTACACGGGTATTCCCGTTAGCGCCAATCGTAATGGTATTATTTGTGCCATCACCTGTTCCCCCATCAATTTTAATATCACAGGTTGTTTCCCGGATATTTGCGCTGAAGGTCAGGTCGAGGTTCTCTGCTGCTCTGACGCCGCACGTCGCCGAAAATAAAACGGCAACCAGCGCGGTATGGACGAGAAATCGCTTTTTATCAAAAGCAGTTACGTTATTTTCCATATTTAATGTTTCCTTTGCATAATGCATGTTTGGTTATGGAGGATGGTGGTTAAAACCACCTTCTGTTCATCAGTACCAAAATGATAATTTACTGAGCAGGTTTCATCCGTTCCTGCTCCCCATACTACGGTTAATTTACCTGTTTCATTTACCCCCCTGACATATGCTTGCCCTGCCTGGCCTACGCTTCCAATGATGTCTCCTTTTTCATTCATGACGTCTGCGCCCAGCGGAATAAACCCGCTATCTGAACGCGTTAATTCGAGCACCGCCGAGCGACCCTCATTCGTTTTAAAATCAACCATCACCACCGCGCCATTACGCGGTACCTCCACGGTGCTGTTATTTTCAACGGCGACATCCTCCGTTAAGGTACTGGTATCCAGGGTGATCCGATTTTCGCGGTACGCAGAGAGATAAGGCATGACGACATACCCTGAGTCACTGATTTCGCCACGGCTGTTGCTCACATGGGCTCCCTTTGCGCCACTGGCCTTAATGAGCGCCAGCGCGTCATTTTCACCAATGCTGCCGGGCGTGAAGGTGATTCCGCCACCGTGAATAATCGCTCCGCCACTGTAGCTGGCAGAGTACTGTTGGCTGTTTTGTGAATCTGACGACGCGGAAAGGCTAAGAGGGCCATAGTCGCTGTTATAGCTGCCATAGGCGCTCACCTGACTTAAATTTTCAGCGGTGCTTTGGCTGTAACTCGTCGTCACACTGTAGTTATAGCGACTGTCTTGCGAAGCACCGTTAGCCGTCATATTGAGGTTATGTGAATGTCTCAGGTCTGAGCTCATTCCCATATTCACGTTGTTAAAACCGGCGAGACTGTTTTTATTTTTTAAGAACGAGTCAAACGGTATGCTGAAATTTAAATAGAGACTGTTATCTGCTTCGCCAAATGCATCATAGGTCCGTTGCAGAGACACGTTATAACTGCCATAACGAAAATTGTTGCTGTAGCCCATCGCATAACTGGCCGTCTGGTTATTCCCGTTCCACCAGCTTTGCCAGCTGCCGTTAATATAAAGAGAACCATAGTTCTGTTTATTTATGTCCAGCGGCTGGTTCAGGTTTATTTGTAACTGGTTCTTCATTTGCTGAAGGTTTTGTTTTGCTTCGTCCGCACTCTGGCCATCATACTGAATGTGATCCTGCAACTGGGCGGCGTCATCCAGGCTGAGATAGTCCTGCGTTGAAAAGCGCAGCGCTGCGACATTCAGAGACGTATCCGTCTGGTCAACGGTCTTGTTCCAGGAGAGTCGGTAGCTCTGGCCTTTCATTGCCGGAATCGTATCAATCTGTGCTGAAGAACGGGTCACATCAAAGGCAAACGCCCCGAGAGGCGTGTTCATGGCGATGCCAGCCAGAACTGCAGAAAAACCCATATCGGTATCTTGCAGCCCGGTATAACCGGTAAAAAGGTTATTGAGGCCATAGTAGAGTGTGCCAAACGCCAGTCTGGGTGAACGATGTAAAGCCTCATCCTGCAACTCTCCCACCCCAGCCTCCCAGCGGGCATAGCCTGGCCGTAACATCTGTGTGACCGAGGAGAAGGGAACGGTAAAAGCGTGTTGGCTACCGTCAGCCTCTTCTATGGTCACGGTGAGGTCTTGTCCATAACCGGTGGCATTCAGATCGTTAATCTCAAATGCCCCTGGGGGAACGGTGGTTTCGTAGATTTTATTCCCGCTCTGGGTGACGGTGATTTTGGCATTGGTGTTAGCCGTACCGCGGATCACAGGAGCGTAGCTGGACATTCCGCCAGGTAGCATTCGGTCATCGTTAAACAGACGGCCACCCCGAAGATGGAGGGCATCGAAGGCATCCCCACGTGTCCAGGAATCGCCCATCACCATCTGCGCCTTGAGCGGCGTAATATCCCTTTGCAGATAAATATCCTGGTTATCGTAGCGGGTACCGCTCTGCTGATCCCAGTTCAGGCTTCCGTTTGAGCGCAACCGCCACGGCCCGTAGTTAACACCATAGTGAAGCCCGGCATAGGCGCTGTCGCGCTGCGACTGCTGGCCCTGGTTATGCCAGGCATTCATATCGTAAGACAGCAACCCCGCGGGAATACCCTCGTCCCAAAGTGACGGGTCGATATAGCCCGCCGCGTGTTTCAGCAGAAACAGTTGCGGCAGGCTGACGTTCAGCGCCTGGCTTGTGGTGTCAAAATCAACCGTCGAACCTGGATATAAGGTGGCGATATCCAGGCACGTATCGTCGTTATCGTCGATTTTGAGATGAGAAATATCTACATCCATCTGCTTTAGTATTTTGAGGGGAATACAGGGTGTGGCACGGGCGGTACCGTTATCGGTAAATTCAACATCCGTCACCGCTTTTGTTATGCCGTTAACAACAAGCGTTACGCGATGAATACCGGGCGTAACGGGGTTACCTCGGGAAAAACGATGGACATCAATATTCCCGTCAGTAGTAAATAAAAACTGATCGTTAAACTCAATATCATTATTTTCGCCTCCGGTAACAGACGATGCAGCATGTTCTTCTGCGTGTGCATTCAGGGCGGCACACAGCAGAAGAGAGAATAATGCGTATCGGAATGACATATTTCACGGTGAGGCTTATCTGTAATATGTATTGATTAACGCGTAATGGCGATTTGATGATTTTCAGAACCGCCAAAATCATTAATGGATACAAAATTAAGCATGCCGGAGGTCCCGTTCAGGAGCCCTTTGATTTTCATATTTTCACTGGAGAACGGTTTAACCGAATGGCTCTCAATAGAATACCTTTTCCCCCCGGCGCTCAGTTCTGCACTGGCAATCGAAATATTAAAAGGTGAGTCATTTTTTGCTGTCACGACGCTGCTACCTGCAGCAGCGTTCAGAGACCACTTAAGATTTTTTACGGCTTCTGCCGCTGTACCTTTTAATCCCTCCGGGCGGAAAAATAATTTAATGCGGGTGCGGAAAGCCACCTGCAAAAGGTTTTTCTTATCCGCCCCTTGCGCTTTGGGTGGGACTTCCAGAACGTTAAACCAGTACAATGACTCTCGGTCCTGAGGCATATTTTGGCCCAGCCAGGTAATGCGAATCGCCTGGCCTTTATGTGCATCCACACGCGTGACGGGAGGAGTAACAATAAAAGGGAGTTTTAGCTGCTGGGGATTAACGTTATCGCGTCCGTCATCCAGCCACGACTGAACCAGTAAAGGTTTATTGCCTTTGTTCTGCAGGTTGACGGTCACGTCTTTTGCCGTGGAAGGATAAACGATACGCGTCCCGGAAATGATAATGTCGGCACAAGCATGAAAGGAAATAAGTCCAGCCAATAAGAGTGCTGACGCCTTTGCAACGTTAAGTTTGATACCTGACATAAAATCCCGCCTCAGTTCTACCTATTTATTACATCAATTGTTTTGCTGCTAATTATACTAATGGCAGGTGTTTTGTTATTGGATTTCGTTTTTTTTAGGTGTCTGTTAAGTTTAACTAAATGATTTGCGAGTATCTGTTTTTTGCGTGTAAATACAGCGGGTTGTTATTGTATGCGTTACCGGGGAAATGAAATAAAAGTGATTTAGAGGTTTTTTTTATTCTCGTTTTAAGAAAGAACTTAGTCAGAGGGACATTAAAGCAGAGTTATGAGAATCATTATGTTACAATGGTGAAAGATGAATGTTGAAGGCTTATAGGGTTCATGTTTATTCGATTTGTCCTGGTCCTGATGATGTTTTCCTGTAGCGCGTCCGCCAGCCTGCTCAGCGACCAAAAGGCAGTAGCACAATACATGCAAACTACGGAAGACGCGGCGATCTGGGCACAGGTTGGAAACGCGGTCGTTAACGTTGGCAACGTGCGTGCGGGACAGATACTGGGCGTGGTTCCTGCCGCTGCAGATTACTACGAATTTCGCTTCGGTTTTGGGACTGGCTTTATCGACAAGGGGCACCTTGAGCCGGTTCAGGGAAAACAGCGCGTCGAGGATAGCCTCGGCGATCTGAATAAACCCCTGAGCAACCAGAACCTTATCACCTGGAAAGACACGCCGGTGTTTAATGCGCCTTCCAGCGGGAGTGCGCCGTTCGGCACATTAAGCGCCAACCTTCGCTATCCGATACTGAACAAGCTGAAAGACCGTCTGAATCAGACCTGGTATCAGATCCGCATCGGCAACCGCCTGGCGTGGGTCAGTAGCCTGGATGCACAGGAAGATAATGGGATCCCGGTTCTGACCTACCATCATATTCTACATGATGAAGAGAACACCCGTTTTCGACATACCTCTACCACGACCAGCGTACGTGCCTTTAACAACCAGATGGCCTGGCTGCGCGATCAGGGATACGCCACCCTGACGATGTATCAGCTGGAAGGGTATGTGCGTAACAAACTGAATCTGCCTGCCAAATCGGTGGTGATCACCTTTGACGACGGGCTGAAATCGGTGAGCCGCTATGCGTATCCGGTTCTGAAAGAGTACGGCTTTAACGCCACGGCGTTTATTATTTCGTCACGCATTAAGCGCCATCCGCAGAAGTGGGATCCTAAATCTCTGCAGTTTATGAGCGTTCAGGAGCTGAAGGATATCCAGGACGTGTTTGATATTCAGTCCCATACGCACTTCCTGCACCGCGTCGATGGTAACAAACATCCGATTCTACTCAGCCGTAGCTATCACGTGATCCTCTTCGATTTTGAACGCTCGCGCCGGGGGCTGGCGCAGTTCAATCCGCGAGTGTTGTATCTCTCCTATCCGTTTGGGAGTTACGACACGAAAGCGATTAAAGCAGCAAATGACGCCGGTTTTCACCTGGCGGTGACAACGATGAAAGGGAAGGTCAAGCCGGGGGATAATCCGTTCTTACTGAAACGCCTCTATATCTTAAGAACGGATTCGCTGGAGACGATGTCGCGGCTGATCAGCAATCAGCCGCAGGGGTAAATCAGGCAACCTGAACCGGGATCGCTTTCGCGGTGCGTTTCATCTCGTTGTCGCCTTCGAAGTAGGCCACTTTCGGCTGCCAGCGGCGCGCTTCTTCGTCAGACATCATCACGAAGCTGGCGATGATCACAATGTCGCCCACGTCCGCGCAGTGCGCAGCCGCGCCGTTCACGGAGATGATCTTTGACCCGCGCTCGGCGGCAATGGCATAGGTAGAGAAACGCTTGCCGTTGTTCACGTTCCAGATATCAATGGCTTCGTTTTCGAGAATACCCGCCGCGTCGAGAAAATCCTGATCGATCGCGCAGGAGCCTTCATAGTGCAGGTCGGCCTGGGTGACTTTCACACGGTGAAGCTTACCTTGCAGCATTTTGCGAATCATTACGTTTACCTTTCATTTTCCGGGTAGAAAAACTACGCCAGTTCAACCACTTTGTTGTCGATGAGACGGGCCTGGCCAAGCCATGCCGCCACCAGAATGACCGCGCGTTTGCTGGTCTCTGCAAGCGCCAGAAGCGTGTCGGCATCGCGGATTTGAATATCGTCAGCGCGGAAGCCTTTGTCGTTCAGCGCCTGTTCAGCCAGAGCAATAATCTCTTCGGCGGTTAACTCTTTCGCCAGAAGCTGCTCCGCCATGGTGTTCATGACTTTGCTTAATCCCGGGGCGATCTTACGCTGCTCTGCGGTCAGGTAGCCGTTACGGGAGCTGAGCGCCAGACCGTCTTTAGCACGCACAATCGGCACGCCCACGATCTCGATATCATAGCCCATGTCGGCCACCATCTTGCGAATGAGCGCCAGCTGCTGGAAATCTTTCTCACCAAAGCAGGCAACGTCAGGCTGCACCAGGTTGAACAGCTTGCTGACGATGGTCGATACGCCACGGAAATGGCCCGGGCGGCTTGCGCCTTCGAGCATGGTGGAGATACCCGGTACGTCAACGTAGGTTGCCTCTTCCGTACCCTGTGGATATACATCCGCCGGTGCCGGCGCGAAGACGATGTCCGCATGGCGTTTTTTCAGCTTCTCGCAGTCTTCCTGCAGGGTGCGCGGATAGCGTGCCAGGTCGTCGGCCCGGTCAAACTGCATTGGGTTAACGAAGATACTGACCACCACGATATCTGCACGGGCTCTCGCTTCGTCGACCAGCTTCATATGGCCGTCATGCAGGTTGCCCATGGTCGGGACCAGTGCAATACGTTTACCTTCCTGACGCGCGCGACGGATATGCTGGCGAAGCAGCGGCAGGGTTTCAATGATTAGCACAACGAGACTCCTTAATGGAAACTGTGTTCTTCACCCGGGTAAACACCGGATTCAACGTCGGCAATATACTGCCTGACCGCGGCGCGCATGTCGCCCGCTTCCGCGAGGAAATTTTTGGCAAATTTCGGGATATGCCCACCGGTGATGCCAAAGGCGTCATGCATCACCAGGATCTGACCATCGGTCACGTTGCCCGCGCCAATACCAATCACCGGAATCGACAGCGCGTCGGTGATGCGTTTCGCCAGTTCAACCGGCACGCACTCCAGAACCAACAACTGCGCGCCTGCAGCTTCCAGCGCCAGGGCATCCTCAAACAGCGTCTGGGCCGCATCGCCACGGCCTTGTACCTTATACCCGCCAAAGATATTCACGGATTGCGGCGTCAGGCCGAGATGACCGCACACCGGCACGGCGCGCTCGGTGAGCATTTTCACCGTCTCCACCAGCCAGGCGCCGCCTTCAATTTTGACCATATTCGCCCCGGCACGCATGACCGTTGCCGCATTGTCGAATGCCTGCTCTGGTGTGGCGTAGGCCATAAACGGCAGGTCGGAAAGCAGCAGGCAGGCCGGTGCGCCACGACGCACGGCGCGGGTATGGTAAGCAATATCCTCAACCGTCACCGGAAGGGTGGAATCATGTCCTTGTACCGTCATCCCTAACGAATCTCCGACCAGCATGACGTTGATACCTTCTTCGGCAAACAGTTTGGCGAAGCTGTAGTCATACGCGGTGATGGTGGCGAAGCGTTTTTTTTCCTGTTTGCATTTCTGCAGTAAGGAGATGGTGGTTGGTTTCATACTGTTTCCTGATAGCCCAAAGCGAATCTTTGCGCATTCTAACAGTAACATTCGGGGGAACAATGATTTTAGGTCGTCGATTAGCCACATTTATTTTGTGGCTAACAGGCTTACCAGCGAGCGGGTCTTTCCGCGTGGAGGTTGTCCAGAATGTCCCTGAGCGGGATGCCGTCGGGGAAGGTGAGATCGGGCGCGACTTCAAACAGCGGCCAGAGCATAAACCCGCGATTTTTCATATCGTAATGCGGAACGGTGAGGCGGTCGGTATTAATGACGTCATGACCAAACAGCATAATGTCGAGATCCAGCGTGCGCGGTCCCCAGCGTTCGGCTTTGCGTACACGACCCTGCTGCAGCTCGATACGCTGAGTGTTATCCAGCAACGTTTCGGCGTCCAGAGCGGTTTCCAGTACCACGGCGGCGTTCAGGTAATCCGGCTGATCCTGCGGTCCCAGCGGTGGCGTGCGGTAGAAAGAGGAGACCGCCACGATCCTGCTTTGCGGGATCTCCCCCAGCGCCTGAACGGCAGCATTCACCTGCTCCAGCGGAGAGGCTAAATTGCTGCCGATAGCGATATACGCGAGGGTCATGCTGTGCCTTCGCGACGCGGGGCGCGTTTGCGTGGACGACGGTGGCGGCGACGCGGGGCCGGCTCTTCATCAAGGCCGGTGAGCATATCTTTCTGCTCCGGCGGCGCGGAGACCTGGAACTCGGCCCACCACTGTGCCAGACGCTGCAGCTCCTGATTGCGTTCCACTTCAGCACGCAGTGACAGCAGATCAAACGCCGCGCGGAACTTAGGATGCTCCATCAGCTTCCAGGCGCGTTTGCCCTGACGACGGGACATACGCAGCTGAAGCTGCCAGATATCGCGCACCAGGGTGGTAATACGTTTCGGAATAGCCAGCGTACGGCAGCCCTCGTCCAGCACGTCGTTTGCGGCCAGCGCGAAAGCATCGTAATAGGCGAGACCGCTCTCCTGGGTAATACGCTGGGCCGTTTCCAGCAGCGGATACCAGAACATCGCCGCGAACAGGAACGCCGGGTTCACGCGCATGTCGTTGCGGATACGGGTGTCGGTGTTCTTCAGCACCTGGGCAATCATCCGCTCCATTGGGCTATCACCGTTTTCGGTGAAGTAGCGGGTAATGGTCGGGAACAGCGGCTGGAACAGGTTGTATTCACGCAGCAGATTATAGGTTTCAAAGCCGTAACCGGCCTGCAGCAGCTTCAGCGCCTCTTCAAACAGGCGGGCTGGCGGCACGTCGTTGATCAGCGTCGCCAGACGCGGAATAGGCTCGGCCGTTTCCGGGCTAATGCGCATATTCAGCTTGGCGGCGAAGCGCACGGCGCGCAGCATACGCACGGGGTCTTCACGATAGCGCGTTTCCGGCGTGCCAATCAGACGGATCAGACCTTCTTGCAGGTCCTGCATGCCGCCGACGTAATCGCGCACGGTGAAATCTGCCACGCTGTAATAAAGGCTGTTGATGGTGAAGTCGCGACGCTGGGCATCTTCTTCGATAGAGCCAAAGATATTATCGCGCAGCAGCATGCCATTCTGGCCACGCTGTGACGTGGTGCGATCGGACGCGCCCGCTTCATGGTGCCCGCGGAAGGTCGCCACTTCGATGATCTCGGGCCCAAACATCACGTGAGCCAGACGGAAACGGCGACCGACAAGACGGCAGTTACGGAATAATTTGCGCACCTGCTCAGGCGTGGCGCTGGTCGTCACGTCGAAATCTTTCGGTTTTTTGCCCAGCAGTAAATCACGTACTCCACCGCCGACGAGATAGGCCTCGTAGCCCGCTTTATTCAGACGATAGAGCACCTTGAGGGCATTTTCACTGATATCTTTGCGGGAAATAGTGTGCTGCTCACGCGGAATAACCGACATGTGTGGCTGCGCAATAGCATCGTTCGCCATGCTCTCTTCGCGGCTTAGCACTTTACGGCAAAAATTAGCGACTCGGGTAAAAATGGTACACCTCGTAGTGTGTTTTGTTATGAAAAAAGCGGCTAATCATAGCTCAGCGCAACGCATTTGAGAATGCTGGATTTTTGGCACATCCCTGAGCGTCCAGTTGGTGATGGCCATTTTCAGCAGTTCGTCAATACGCAGATCCTGCCATTCGTTGGTTACATTCTGGTTGAGAAATCGCAGCGCGTCGATCAAAACAGGCCGCGGATCGCCGTCTGGCAGGGCAGGGGCGTGATTCTGCTTTGACAGCTTACAGCCCTGCTCGTTGACCGCCAGCGGCAGATGAATGTAATCCGGTGCCGTCCAGCCAAACTGGTGATAAAGCGAGATTTGTCGCACGGTAGGCTCGACCAGGTCCGCCCCGCGCACAATTTCCGTTACGCCCTGAAAATGATCGTCCACCACCACGGCCAGGTTATAGGCGAACAGACCATCACGACGGTGAATAATAAAATCCTCGGCGGCAAGACGCGCATCGGCGAAGATCTCACCGGAGAGTAAATCGTTAAACCGCGTCACCGGGGCGCGTTGCCTGATGCGCACGGCGGCATTTTCCGGCGGAAGGTTACGCGTGCGGCAGTGGCCGTCATAGACGCCTCCCACGCTCTGGATACGCGCGCGGGTGCAGGTGCAGTTATAGGAAAGCCCCTGAGCGCTCAGCCAGGCCAGGCGTTCGCGATAAGCGTCGTGACGTGTTGACTGCCAGAGAACTTCGTCATCCCAGTGAAGACCGTAATGTTCCAGCTGACGCAGAATGGTTTCTGCTGCACCGGGAACTTCACGCGGAGGGTCAATATCTTCAATGCGAACGAGCCATTTGCCCTGGCTGGCGCGAGCCTGCAGGTAGCTGCCGAGCGCGGCAATTAATGAGCCGAAGTGTAATTCACCGGAGGGAGATGGCGCGAAGCGCCCAATATAGTGTGATTCAGACATATCAACAGTAACAAGGCGGGAGAGACTCCCGCCTTTGGAGTGTGTAAACAGCGCTGGTATTAACCGGCCATCTGTTTTTCGCGGATTTCGGCCAGCGTTTTACAGTCGATGCACAGATCGGCGGTTGGACGCGCTTCCAGGCGACGAATACCAATTTCAACACCGCAGGATTCGCAGTAGCCAAAATCTTCGTCTTCGACTTTTTTCAGCGTTTTCTCGATCTTTTTGATCAGTTTGCGTTCGCGGTCACGGTTACGCAGTTCGAGGCTGAACTCTTCTTCCTGAGCGGCACGGTCTACCGGATCCGGGAAGTTAGCAGCTTCATCCTGCATATGAGTAACGGTGCGATCGACTTCATCCCTGAGTTGATTACGCCATGCTTCAAGAATACGCTTGAAGTGCGACAGCTGGGCTTCGTTCATATACTCTTCGCCCGGCTTCTCTTGATACGGCTCCACCCCAGCGATGGCGAGAATACTCAGGGACGATGTTTTACGGTTTTGCCCTTCTTGCATGTTGCTTCTCCTTAACACGCACTATCGATCCCCGTGTTGGGGGAAAAATCAGGTCGCTATAAATAGCAGATGCTTTTCCGTATGGCAATTATCTAAACGTAACACTTGACAAGCCTGTGAGGAAAAGCGTATTTGCGCACGCGGCCAGAACACTTAATCATCAATCGCCTAATCCCTTATAAGACAATGGGAAGAGAGGATCTCAGAGTCATATTATCGGCAGAAAGTTCCGCTTTATAAGCTAAAACCTCTACCCCCTGCTTTTGTGCCTCATTCAACAATTGCGCGTATTTAGGATCAATATGGCGGGCAGGGGAGAACCGTTCAATGGCTGAATGCAATACCGCAAACAGCAACACGGCGCGTTTGCCCGCCGCCGCAACACTCATTAGCTCTCGCAGATGCTTCTGGCCACGTAGCGTTACCGCATCCGGGAAGTAGCCATTTTCCTGTTCCGCTAACGTCACTGATTTTACTTCAATATAGCACTCAGGCCTGTCTTCCGCCTGTAACATGAAGTCAATTCTGCTGCTTTCATCGCCATACTTCACTTCGCTTTTATGCGTGCCATAACCCACCAGTTCGGGAAGGGTTCCCAGGGTCAGCGCTTCCTTTACCAGTTGATTGGCGCGAAGGGTATTCACACAAATAAATGCCCCATTTTGCGTTTCAGTCATTTCCCAGGTATGGGCATATTTGCGTTTCGTATTTTCTGACGTGGAATACCAGACCGTGTCACCCGGCGTCGCGCACCCCGTCATGGCACCCGTATTGGGGCAATGCAGGGTGAGCGCTACGCCTTCAGGCGTGATCACGTCGGCAAGGAAGCGTTTGTAGCGCTGGACTAGCGTGGCATGCTGCAGGGGAGGACTAAACTTCATCAGAATTCCTTTCGGTGTTGCCCAGCGTCCAGCGCTGGAGCGGCGTATAGCGGGTGCGTCCCTGTGAAAAGACGGATTCGTAAAGCGCGAATTCATTGACCGGAAAAGCCCAGTGAAAACCCGGCGGCGGGATGGCAACGGCCTGGCCGGCATCGCGCAGCAAGGTGATATGCGGATGAAACGGCTGCGGACTCTGATAACAGCCGCTCCGCGCCGCCTGTGCGCGCAGCATATTCGCCAGTTGCAATAACCCGCGCGGCGGCTGGCGCGTCCCCAGCCAGAGCACGCGCGAACGCAGCCACTGACCCGCGTCGTCGAGGTGCAGCGTAAATGCCGGCTGGGTGATACGCCCGGCCATGGCGGCTAATGCCCGCTGTTTTTCGGCGCTGACGTCCCCCAGAAAGGCCAGCGTCAGGTGCAGGTTAGCCGCTGCGACAGGGCGGCCGGCTTCCGGCGGGAAGTGTTCAGCGCGCCAGCGTACAATTTGACGCTGAAGGGGGGCGGGCAATTCAATGGCAAAAAACAGCCGTTTCGACTCAGGCATAAGGGGGACTCGGTAATGATATGCGCCGATGCTACAATGTACGCCGACTAATGTTAACCCTCTGGAGCTGTTCGTGTCCTCATTGCCGGTCGCCGTCGTCCTTCCTGAGCTTCTCGCTGCCTTACACCATGCCCCTCAGGTTTTGCTTAACGCGCCTACGGGCGCCGGTAAGTCGACCTGGCTGCCGCTACAGATCCTGAAAGACGGGAACATCAGCGGGAAAATTATCCTGCTGGAGCCGCGCAGGCTGGCCGCACGCAACGTGGCGCAGCGTCTGGCGGAACTGCTGGACGAAAAACCGGGGGAGACGGTGGGGTACCGCATGCGCGCCGAAACCTGCGTGGGGCCGTGCACGCGGCTTGAGGTGGTGACCGAAGGGATCCTCACCCGCATGCTGCAAAACGATCCGGAGCTGACCGGCGTCGGGCTGGTGATCCTGGATGAATTCCACGAGCGCAGCCTGCAGGCGGATCTGGCCCTGGCGCTGTTGCTGGACGTGCAGCAGGGGCTGCGCGACGATCTTCGGCTGCTTATCATGTCGGCGACGCTGGATAATGAGCGGCTGCAGCAGGCGTTGCCGCACGCGCCGGTCATTAGCTCGGAGGGACGCGCATTCCCGGTCGAGCGGCGCTACCAGCCGCTGCCAGCGCATCAGCGTTTTGATGAGGCCGTGGCCATCGCAACCGCAGAACTGCTGCGTCAGGAACCCGGCTCGCTGCTGTTGTTCTTACCCGGCGTGGGCGAGATCCAGCGCGTGCAGGAACAGCTGACCTCCCGCGTAAGCAGCGATGTCCTGCTGTGCCCGCTCTACGGTGCGCTGTCGCTGGCCGAACAGCGTAAAGCGATCCTGCCCGCGCCTGCGGGACAGCGTAAGGTGGTGCTGGCGACCAATATTGCTGAAACCAGTTTGACCATTGAAGGGATTCGCCTGGTGGTGGACAGCGCCCAGGAGAGAGTGGCCAGTTTTGACCCGCGTACCGGGCTGACTAAGCTTCTGACGCAGCGTATTAGCCAGGCGTCGATGGTGCAGCGCGCGGGCCGTGCGGGACGTCTTGAGCCGGGTATCTGCCTGCATTTGACCAGCGCGGAGCAGGCTGAACGCGCGGCACAACAAAGTACGCCGGAAATTTTACAAAGCGATCTGTCCGGACTGGTGATGGAACTGCTGCAATGGGGCTGCCCGGACCCCGCCCAGCTGACCTGGCTTAATCCTCTGCCAGCCGTCAACCTTGCCGCTGCGCGGGCTTTACTGACTCAGCTTGGCGCCCTGGACGGTGAGCGGTTGTCCTCCCGCGGGCAAAAAATGGCCGCACTGGGGAACGAGCCCAGGCTGGCCGCCATGCTGGTGGCGGCAAAGGGGGATGATAAAATCGCTACGGCTGCGAAACTGTCCGCTATCCTTGAGGAGCCGCCACGCGGAGGCAGCAGCGATCTGGCCCAGGCCTTTTCGCGCAATCAGGGAAACTGGCAGCAACGGGCGCAGCAGCTGTGTAAGCGGCTTAACAGCCGCGGCGGCGTGCCAGACAGTGAGAGTATCCCACGGCTTCTGGCGCAGGCGTTTCCGGACCGGATTGCCCGTCGGCGCGGGCTGGATGGTCGCTACCAGCTGGCAAACGGTATGGGCGCGATGCTGGACAGCGATGACGCCCTGACGCGCCATGAGTGGCTGATCGCACCGCTGTTGCTGCAGGGAAGCCACTCTCCGGATGCGCGGATTTTGCAGGCCATTGCCGTGGATATCGACACCCTGACCCGCGCGTGCCCGCAGCTGCTCCAGCAGTCCGACATCGTCGAGTGGGATGATGCGCAGGGTACGCTGAAGGCATTTCGTCGCAGTCAGATAGGTAAACTGACCCTCGGGACGAAGCCGCTGGCGAAGCCGTCGGAAGAGGAACTGCATCTGGCGATGCTGAACGGCATTCGGGAAAAAGGATTAGGTGTTCTGAACTGGACACCGGAGGCCGAACAGTACCGTATTCGTCTGCACTGCGCCGCGCGCTGGCTGCCAGAATATGCCTGGCCGGCGGTGGATGATGACACGTTACTTGCATCGCTGGAAACCTGGCTACTGCCGCAAATGAGCGGTGTACACTCGCTTCGGGCGCTGAAAGCGCTTGATGTTAAGGTCGCGTTACAGAATTTACTCGACTGGTCGTTACGTCAACGTCTGGATAGTGAACTGCCAGGGCATTACACTGTGCCGACCGGCAGCCGGATTGCCATTCGTTATCACGAGGATAATCCGCCGGCGCTGGCGGTACGGATGCAGGAGATGTTTGGGGAGGCGTCCACGCCGTCCATCGCCGAAGGACGTGTTCCGGTGGTGCTTGAACTGTTGTCGCCCGCGCATCGTCCGCTGCAGATCACCCGCGATCTGGGGGCGTTCTGGGCGGGGAGCTACCGTGAAGTGCAAAAAGAGATGAAGGGGCGTTACCCTAAACACGTCTGGCCTGACGATCCAGCGAATACGGCGCCGACGCGGCGGACGAAGAAGTATTCGTGATGCAGGGGAAAGAGGGGAGTGCGGCCTGGACAGTGCGGCCTGATGCCCTCACCCCGGCCCTCTCCCACGGGGAGAGGGAGAAAACAAATTTTGAGAGATTTCTTCTTTCACAGACCGGTGGAAGAAAAGAGAATCGGGCCTTTGCGCCTGAAAGTTGCGGAGAAAAAGCATGGCGGGGAATGACCGCGAGCCAATAGGACGTAAGGGAAGACCAACGCGTCCGGCGAAAGAAAAGGTAAGCCGTCGTCGCCTCAGAGATGAGGACTATGACGATGACTATGAAGACGATTATGAGGATGAAGAACCGATGCCGCGCAAAGGAAAAGGCAAAGGGCGTAAGCCTCGGGGCAAACGCGGCTGGTTCTGGCTGCTGCTGAAGCTGTTTATTGTTTTTGTTGTGCTGATGGCGATCTACGGCGTGTATCTGGATCAGAAGATCCGCAGCCGTATCGACGGTAAAGTCTGGCAGTTACCTGCGGCGGTGTATGGCCGTATGGTGAACCTTGAGCCGGATATGTCCATCAGTAAGAACGAGATGGTCAAACTGCTGGAAGCCACGCAGTATCGCCAGGTATCGAAAATGACGCGGCCTGGCGAATTTACCGTGCAGGCAAACAGCATTGAGATGATCCGCCGTCCGTTTGACTTCCCGGACAGCAAAGAGGGGCAGGTGCGCGCGCGTCTGACCTTTGACGGCGATCGTCTGGATACCATTGAGAACATGGATAACAACCGTCAGTTCGGTTTCTTCCGACTCGATCCCCGTCTGATCACCATGCTCTCATCAGCAAACGGCGAACAGCGTCTGTTTGTGGCGCGTAACGGCTTCCCGGATCTGCTGGTGGACACCCTGCTGGCAACCGAAGACCGTCACTTCTACGAGCACGATGGCATCAGCCTCTACTCGATTGGCCGTGCGGTTCTGGCTAACCTTACTGCGGGGCGTACCGTGCAGGGGGCAAGTACGCTTACTCAGCAGCTGGTGAAGAACCTGTTCCTCTCCAGCGAACGCTCTTACTGGCGTAAAGCTAACGAAGCGTACATGGCCGTGCTGATGGATGCGCGCTACAGCAAGGATCGTATCCTTGAGCTGTACATGAACGAGGTGTACCTCGGTCAGAGCGGCGATAACGAAATCCGCGGCTTCCCGCTGGCGAGTCTGTATTACTTTGGTCGTCCGGTCGAAGAGCTAAGTCTGGACCAGCAGGCGCTGCTGGTGGGCATGGTGAAAGGGGCGTCCATCTACAACCCATGGCGTAACCCGAAACTGGCGCTGGAACGTCGTAACCTGGTACTGCGTCTGCTGCAACAACAGCAGGTGATTGACCAGGAGCTGTACGACATGCTGAGCGCGCGTCCGCTGGGCGTTCAGCCGCGCGGTGGGGTGATCTCGCCTCAGCCGGCGTTTATGCAGCTGGTGCGTCAGGAGCTGCAGAGCAAGCTGGGTGATAAAGTGAAAGATCTTTCCGGCGTGAAGATCTTCACTACCTTCGACTCCGTGGCGCAGGATGCGGCAGAAAAAGCGGCGGTGGAAGGCATTCCGGCACTGAAGAAACAGCGTAAGCTCTCCGATCTTGAAACCGCGATGGTGGTGGTTGACCGTAACAGCGGTGAAGTTCGCGCGATGGTGGGCGGGGCTGAGCCGCAGTTTGCGGGTTACAACCGTGCCATGCAGGCGCGTCGTTCGATCGGTTCTCTGGCAAAACCGGCGACCTATCTCACTGCCCTGAGTCAGCCAAATCAGTATCGCCTGAATACCTGGATTGCGGATGCGCCGATCTCCCTGCGTCAGCCTAACGGCCAGGTCTGGTCACCGCAGAACGATGATAAACAGTTCAGCGGCCAGGTGATGCTGGTGGATGCGTTAACGCGCTCCATGAACGTGCCAACGGTCAATCTGGGGATGTCGCTGGGCCTGCCGGCCATTGTCGACACCTGGCAGAAACTCGGCGTGTCGAAAGATCAGCTGCACCCGGTGCCTGCGATGATCCTCGGTGCGCTTAACCTGACGCCGATCGAAGTGGCGCAGGCGTTCCAGACCATTGCCAGCGGCGGTAACCGTGCACCGCTGTCAGCGCTGCGTTCGGTGATTGCCGAGGATGGCTCCGTACTGTATCAGAGCTTCCCGCAGGCGGAGCGTGCCGTTCCTGCTCAGGCTGCCTATATGACGCTGTGGACGATGCAGCAGGTTGTGCAGCGCGGCACCGGGCGTCAGCTGGGGGCGAAGTATCCGGGTCTGCATCTGGCGGGTAAAACCGGGACCACCAACAACAACGTTGATACCTGGTTCGCCGGTATTGACGGGCGTGAAGTGGTGATCACCTGGGTAGGCCGCGATAATAACCAGCCGACCAAGCTGTACGGTGCGAGCGGGGCGATGTCGATTTACCAGCGTTATCTGGCTAATCAGTCTCCGGTTCCGCTGAACCTGGTTGCGCCGGAAGACATCGTTGATATGGGCGTGGACAGCTCCGGTAACTTCGTCTGCGGCGGCGGGATGCGTACCCTGCCAGTCTGGACCACAAACCCGGACTCGCTGTGCCAGCAAAGCCAGCCAGAACAGCCAACCGGTAACCCGTTTGAGCAGTCTTCTCAGCCACAGCAGCCGCAGCAGCAACAGCCGCAGCAGCAGAATGAGAAGAAAGACAGCGACGGTGTAGCAGGCTGGATTAAGATATGTTCGGCGGTAACTAATCGCCTCAGGTCCCCCCGCAAGGGGGGATTTTTTTACCCATTCCCCCCATTTTTTTAACCCTCTTTTTAATACTGATTAACCCTTCGTTTTCTCCTGGTTATTTCTTAAACCCTTAATTCTCGTAGGGCCGCGTACTGCTTGCTTTGCAGCCAACGTTTCGCCTATTATGCTGCGGTCATAATAATAATTCTCGTTTACGTTATCATTCACTTTTCCATCAGAGATACACCATGGCGCTTTCCAATACTGCTCAGCCAATTAACACGTCGCTGCGTAAAATCGCGGTCGTTGTAGCCACAGCGGTTGCCGGCATGTCGGCTTATACACATGCTGCCGAAACCCCAAAAAAAGAAGAAACCATTACGGTAACCGCAGCACCAGCGGCACAGGAGAGTGCCTGGGGGCCGGCTGCAACCATCGCAGCGAGACAATCCGCGACCGGGACCAAAACGGATACCCCCATCCAAAAGGTACCGCAGTCAATTTCTGTAGTAACAGCTGAAGAGATGGCGCTGCATCAGCCGCGCTCGGTTAAAGAAGCTCTGAGTTACACGCCAGGCGTTGCGGTAGGCACCCGTGGTGCATCCAACACCTATGACTATTTGATTATCCGTGGCTTTGCGGCCGATGGTCAGACACAAAATAACTACCTCGATGGCATGAAAATGCAGGGGAACTTCTATAACGACGCGGTGATCGATCCTTATATGCTGGAGCGCGCCGAGATCATGCGCGGTCCGGTTTCCGTTCTGTATGGCAAAAGCAGCCCTGGTGGCTTGCTGAATATGGTAAGTAAGCGCCCAACCACCGAGCCGCTGAAAGAGATCCAGTTCAAAGTAGGTACGGATAGCCTGTTCCAGACCGGGTTTGATTTTAGTGATGCCATCGACGACGACGGCGTTTACTCTTATCGCTTAACGGGTGTAGCGCGCTCTAATAACGCTCAGCAGGAGCGTGCAGAAGAGCAGCGTTATGCCATCGCGCCATCTTTCTCCTGGCGTCCTGATGAGAAGACGACCTTTACGTTCCTCTCTTATTTCCAGAACGAGCCTGAAACAGGTTACTACGGCTGGTTACCGAAAGAGGGGACGGTCGATCCGTTGCCAAACGGCGATCGTCTGCCGACTGACTTCAACGAAGGCGCGAAGAACAATACCTATTCCCGTAACCAGAAAATGGTGGGATATAGCTTCGACCACGAATTCAACGATACCTTTACCGTGCGCCAGAACCTGCGCTTTGCCGAGAATAAAACCTCGCAAAACAGTGTTTACGGTTATGGCGTCTGCACCGATCCGGCGAATGCAGGCAACAAACAGTGTGCGGCGCTGTCCCCTGCTGATAAAGGGCATTATCTGGCGCGTAAATACGTTGTCGATAATGAAAAACTGCAGAACTTCACCGTTGATACTCAGCTGCAAAGCAAATTCGCTACTGGCGAGGTGGATCACATTCTGCTGACCGGCGTTGACTTTATGCGCATGCGGAATGACATCAACTCCTGGTTCGGTTATGACGACTCGGTTCCGCTGCTGGATCTTTATCATCCTGTGAACAGCGATTTTGATTTCGGTGCAAAAGATCCGGCTAACTCAGGTCCTTACCAGGTCCTGAACCGCCAGAAGCAGACTGGTCTTTATGTTCAGGATCAGGCGCAGTGGGATAAAGTGCTGGTCACGTTGGGCGGCCGTTATGACTGGGCCGATCAGGAGTCCTATAACCGTGTGTTCAATACCACGTCCAAACGTGATGACACCCAGTTTACCTGGCGTGGCGGTGTTAACTACCTGTTTGATAACGGTGTAACCCCGTACTTTAGCTACAGCGAATCGTTTGAACCGGCTTCGCAGACTGATGCTCAGGGTAAACTGTTCTCTCCGTCTAAAGGCAAGCAGTACGAAGCGGGCGTGAAATACGTTCCGGACGATCGTCCGATTGTCGTCACCGGTGCGTTGTACCAGTTAACCAAAACCAACAACCTGATGGCGGACCCGGCGGGCTCCATCTTCTCGGTTGAGGGCGGTGAAATCCGTGCCCGTGGCGTAGAGCTGGAAGCGAAAGCGGCACTGTCTGCGAGCGTTAACGTTGTCGGCTCCTATACCTACACCGATGCGGAATACACCACCGATACCAATTACAAAGGCAACACGCCTGCACAGGTTCCGAAACATATGGCATCGTTGTGGGGTGATTACACCCTCTTTGATGGCGCGCTTTCCGGCCTGACGTTGGGTACCGGCGTGCGTTATACCGGTTCAAGCTATGGCGATGCGGCGAACTCCTTCAAAGTGGGCAGCTATACCGTCGTCGATGCGCTGGTCCGATACGATCTGGCTCGCGTTGGTATGGCCGGTTCGAACGTGGCGCTGCACGTGAATAACCTGTTCGATCGTGAGTACGTTGCCAGCTGCTTCAACACCTACGGTTGCTTCTGGGGTGCTGAACGTCAGGTTGTTGCCACCGCGACCTTCCGCTTCTAACCGCTCTTTGGGCACGGTTCGCCGTGCCCTTTTTATTTAAGTTGGCTGATATGCAGGATAATCAAACGCAACCCGACACCACCTTTACGCTCAACCATCTCTCCTTTCGCGTACCCGGACGCACGCTGCTGCATCCGCTCTCTCTGACGTTTCCGGCTGGTAAAGTCACGGGCCTGATTGGTCACAACGGCTCCGGTAAATCCACGCTGCTCAAAATGCTGGGCCGTCATCAGCCGCCTTCAGAAGGCGACATTCTGCTGGACAACCAACCGCTGGAGAGCTGGAGCAGTAAAGCCTTCGCGCGTAAAGTGGCCTATCTGCCGCAGCAGCTGCCGCAGGCGGAAGGGATGACGGTACGCGAGCTGGTGGCCATTGGGCGTTATCCCTGGCATGGCGCGCTGGGGCGCTTCGGCGTCGCCGACAGGGAGAAAGTGGAAGAGGCGATTGCGCTGGTGGGACTAAAACCGCTGGCGCACCGGCTGGTGGATAGCCTCTCCGGCGGAGAGCGTCAGCGCGCGTGGATTGCGATGCTGGTGGCGCAGGACAGCCGCTGCCTGCTGCTCGACGAGCCGACCTCCGCGCTGGATATTGCCCACCAGGTCGACGTGCTGGCGCTGGTGCATCGCTTAAGTCAGCAGCGGGGTCTGACGGTGATTGCGGTCCTGCATGATATCAATATGGCCGCGCGTTATTGTGACTACCTTGTCGCGCTACGTGGTGGCGAGATGATTGCACAGGGCTCGCCGTCCGAGCTGATGCGCAGTGAAACGCTGGAACGTATTTACGGTATTCCGATGGGGATTCTGCCTCACCCGGCCGGGGCTGCGCCGGTGAGCTTTGTATACTGATGCTGAATAACATACTTATCAGCCGCCGCCGCCTGCTGACGGCGATGGCGCTCTCACCGCTGCTGTTAAAAATGACGCCGGCGCGCGCTGCCGCCGTCGATCCACACCGTATTGTGGCCCTGGAGTGGCTGCCGGTCGAGCTGATGATGGCGCTCGGCGTTACGCCCTATGGCGTGGCGGATATTCCCAATTACACCCTGTGGGTGAATGAGCCGAAACTGCCGGACTCGGTGATCGACGTCGGCCTGCGTACCGAACCAAACCTCGAGCTGCTCACCCAGATGAAACCGTCATTCCTGTTCTGGTCGGCGGGCTACGGTCCATCTGAAGAGGTCATGGCACGCATTGCGCCAGGACGCGGATTCGCATTCAGCGACGGTAAAAAACCGCTGAGCGTGGCGAAAAACTCGATTAACGAGATGGCGCATTTCCTCAATCGCGAGGCCGAGGCCAAACAGCATCTTCAGGAATTTGATGACCTGATAGCTACGTTAAAACCGCGTTTTGCGCACCGGGGCGATCGCCCGCTGCTGATGGTGACGCTGCTGGATGCCCGCCATATGCTGGTCTTCGGTAAAAACTGCCTGTTCCAGGAAGTGCTCGACAGTTTTGGCATCCGTAATGCCTGGGAAGGGGAGATGACGTTCTGGGGCAGCACCGCCGTGGGTATCGACCGCCTGGCGGCGTTTCGTGATGTGGATGTGCTCTGTTTTGACCACGGGAACGAACGTGACATGCAGACGCTGATGGCGACACCGCTGTGGCAGGCGATGCCGTTTGTGCGTGAGCAGCGCTTCCAGCGCGCTCCGGCGGTCTGGTTCTACGGCGCGACGCTGTCAGCCATGCACTTTGCCCGGGTGCTGGATAACGCGCTGGGAGGTAAGGCATGAGCAAGCGTATCGCCCGCTTCCCGGTGTTGCTTTTGGCCGTACTTTTCCTCGCCGCGCTGGGATTAACCTGGTTCAACCTCTCGGCAGCGCTGCCGCGTGGACAGTGGGGCGGCGCGCTGGCCGCACCGGATATCGATAACATTCAGCAGATGCTGTTCCACTACAGTCTGCTGCCGCGTCTGGCGATCTCGCTCCTGGTGGGGGCCGGTTTGGGGCTGGTGGGTGTTCTGTTCCAGCAGGTTTTACGTAATCCACTGGCGGAGCCCACGACGCTCGGCGTCGCGACCGGCGCGCAGCTTGGGATCACGGTCATCACGCTGTGGTCCCTGCCGGGGGCGCTGGCCTCGCAGTTTGCCGCACTCGCGGGCGCGTGCGTGGTGGGGGCGCTGGTCTTTGGCGTGGCCTGGGGCAAACGTCTTTCTCCCGTGACGCTGATTCTCGCCGGGCTGGTGGTGAGCCTCTATTGCGGGGCGATCAACCAACTGCTGGTGTTGTTCCATCACGATCGGCTGCAAAGCATGTTCCTGTGGAGTACCGGCACGCTCACCCAGACCGACTGGAGCGTCGTGCAGCGTCTGTGGCCACAGCTGGCCGGCGGCACCGTACTGACGCTGTTGCTCCTGCGTCCACTCACGCTGATGGGACTGGATGATGGTGTGGCGCGTAATCTGGGGCTGGCGCTGTCGCTGGCACGCCTGGCCGCATTGACACTGGCGATTGTATTGAGTGCCCTGCTGGTGAACGCGGTTGGCATCATCGGGTTTATCGGCCTGTTTGCCCCGCTGCTGGCGAAAATGCTCGGAGCGCGTCGTTTGCTGGCGCGTCTGCTGCTGGCCGCGCTGATTGGGGCGCTGATCCTCTGGCTTTCCGATCAGCTGATTCTCTGGCTGGCGCGGGTGTGGCGGGAAGTCTCTACCGGGTCGGTCACGGCGCTTATCGGTGCGCCGCTTCTGCTCTGGCTGCTGCCGCGTCTGCGCAGCATGAGCGCGCCGGCGATGGATGCGGGCGATAAAGTCTCTGCTGAACGTCAGTCGGTGCTGTGGTTTAGCCTTGCCGGTCTGGCGGTGCTGGTTATCGCCTCGTTTACTGCGCTCGCTTTCGGGCGCGATGCGGCGGGCTGGCACTGGGCAACGGGCGAGTTGCTTAACGAATTGCTGCAGTGGCGCTGGCCGCGTATCTTCGCTGCGCTGATCGCCGGCGTGATGCTGGCGGTAGCGGGGTGCATCATTCAGCGTCTGACCGGCAACCCGATGGCGAGCCCGGAAGTGCTCGGGATCAGCTCTGGCGCCGCCTTTGGCGTGGTGTTGATGCTGTTCTTTGTACCGGGCAATGCGTTTGCCTGGCTGATGCCTGCCGGTAGTCTCGGTGCGGCGGCCACGCTGATGATTATCCTCATCGCTGCCGGTCGCGGCGGATTTTCTCCGCACCGAATGCTGCTGGCCGGGATGGCGCTCAGCACCGCGTTTACGATGCTGCTGATGATGCTGCAGGCGAGCGGTGACCCGCGTATGGCGAAGATCCTGACCTGGATTTCCGGCTCAACGTACGGTGCTACCGGCAGCCAGGTTGTCTGGTCCGGGATCGTGATGATCGTGCTGCTGGCGATGGTCCCGCTGTGCCGTCGCTGGATGACCATTCTGCCGCTCGGCGGTGAAACCGCGCGTGCGGTGGGCATGGCGCTGACGCCAGCGCGTGTGGCTCTGCTGCTGCTGGCGGCGTGCCTGACGGCGACGGCCACCATGACGATCGGACCGCTGAGTTTTGTGGGATTAATGGCGCCGCATATTGCGAGAATGATGGGATTCCGCCGGACGATGCCGCATATTGTGATGTCTGCCCTCACGGGCGGGGTCATGCTGGTGTTTGCGGACTGGTGCGGAAGAATGGTGCTGTTCCCGTATCAGATCCCGGCGGGTCTGCTGTCGACCTTCATTGGTGCGCCGTATTTTATTTATCTGTTGAGAAAGCAGAGTCGGTAATAAAAGTAAACGGCAATCCTTAGATTGCCGTTTTAGTGTTTGCTCCCTCTCCCTGTGGGAGAGGGTTGGGGTGAGGGCATCAAGCCGCTCATCTTAGAGCTTCGCAAACACCTTACGCGCCGCGTCGATGGTGTTATTGATATCTTCTTCGCTGTGCGCCACGGACATAAAGCCTGCTTCGAACGCTGACGGCGCCAGGTAGACGCCTTCTTCCAGCATCAGGTGGAAGAAGCGCTTGAAGCGTTCGACGTCACATTTCACCACGTCCTGATAGCAGGTCACGGTTTTCGCATCGGTGAAGAAAATCCCGAACATGCCGCCCACGTGGTTCACAACCAGCGGAATACCGGCTTCTTCTGCCGCGTCAAGCAGTCCGTTTGCCAGCTGCGTGGTCAGCTCAGTCAGGGTTTCATGAATACCCGGTTGAGCCACTTCGCTCAGACAGGCAAAACCTGCCGCCATCGCAATCGGGTTACCGGAGAGCGTGCCTGCCTGGTAGACCGGGCCGGTTGGTGCCAGGGCTTCCATAACGTCCTTACGCCCACCAAATGCCCCGACCGGCATGCCGCCGCCGATGATTTTGCCAAGACAGGTCAGGTCTGGCTCAACGCCATAATAAGACTGGGCACCCGCCAGCGCCACGCGGAAGCCGGTCATCACTTCGTCGATGATCAGCAGGGCGCCAAATTCATCGCACAGGGCACGCAGGCCAGGCAGGAAATCAGGCTGCGGTGGGATGCAGTTCATGTTACCCGCAACAGGCTCAACGATAATGCAGGCGATCTCCTGCGGATACTGCTCGAACGCCGCGCGAACGGTAGCCAGATCGTTGTAGGTGCAGGTCAGAGTATGTTTGGCGAAATCTGCCGGTACGCCAGGGGAGTTTGGCTGGCCGAGGGTCAGCGCGCCGGAGCCCGCTTTCACCAGCAGGCAGTCCGCATGACCATGGTAACAGCCTTCAAATTTGACGATCTTATCGCGGCCAGTGAAGCCACGCGCCAGGCGGATGGCGCTCATGGTCGCTTCGGTACCGGAGTTCACCATACGCACCATGTCCATGGTGGGCACCAGCTCGGTGACCAGCTCCGCCATTTTCACTTCCATCTCGGTTGGCGCACCGAAGCTCAGGCCGCGCTGTGCGGCTTCGATCACCGCGTTACGGATAGCCGGGTGGTTGTGGCCCAGCACCATCGGGCCCCAGGAGCCGACATAATCGATATAGGCTTTGCCATCGACATCATACAGATACGCGCCGTCAGCACGTTCGATAAACAGCGGCGTACCGCCCACGCCGGTAAAGGCGCGCACAGGTGAGTTCACGCCACCCGGAATAAGCTCGCGGGCTGCACTGTAGAGGTTTTCAGACTTGCTCATGGCGTCGTTCCTGGTTCGTATAAAATGATTAAGCACATTATTCTAAGTGATCCGCGAAAGGTAATGAAATTTTTGCCCGTTTTCACGGCTAAACAATTGTTAAGTATTTTTCACGGGAAGATGCGACGCACTCTGGTAAAATCCCTGCGGCTATTTGTATGACGAAAAGAAACGGTAATGAAAGCAGACCTCCCCACTTTCGAAGAACAGCAGTTCAGACGTGCCCAACACCGTATCAGCATCCGGCGGCTGATTAATCGCGATAAAACGCCGCTGGCAATCCTGCTCGCCGCTGCCGTGGTGGGTACCCTCGCGGGTCTGGTTGGTGTGGCGTTTGAAAAAGCGGTGAATGCCGTCCTCAACTGGCGAGTGGGAACCGTAGCCGGTTTCGCCGATAACCCCTGGCTGGTCTGGGCTGGGGCATTCTGGCTCTCTGCGCTGTTTGCCATGGTGGGCTATTTTCTGGTGCGCAAATTTGCGCAGGAGGCGGGGGGCTCGGGCATCCCGGAAATTGAAGGTGCGCTGGAGGAGTTACGCCCGGTGCGCTGGTGGCGGGTGATCCCGGTGAAATTTATCGGTGGTATGGGCACCCTCGGTGCGGGGATGGTGCTGGGACGTGAGGGGCCGACCGTACAGCTGGGCGGGAACGTCGGGCGTATGGTAGGGGACCTGTTTCGGATGCGCAGCGCGGAAGCGCGCCATACGCTGCTGGCCACCGGTGCGGCAGCGGGGCTTTCAGCCGCGTTCAACGCGCCGCTGGCGGGGATTTTGTTCATCATCGAAGAGATGCGCGCCCAGTTCCGCTACAACCTTATCTCCATAAAAGCGGTCTTTACCGGCGTCATTATGTCGAGCATTGTTTATCGCATTTTTAATGGCGAAAGCCCGGTGATAGAAGTGGGGAAACTGACCAATGCGCCGGTGAATACGCTGTGGCTTTACCTGATCCTCGGCATGATTTTTGGCGTGGTGGGCCCGCTGTTTAATACCTTTATTTTACGCGCTCAGGATATGTTCCAGCGTATTCACGGTGGGAATACAACCAAATGGGTACTTATGGGCGGCCTGCTGGGGGGGATGTGTGGGGTGCTCGGCTTTATTGAACCGAACGCCGCCGGCGGCGGGTTCGGGCTGATCCCGATTGCGGCTGCGGGGAACTTCAGCGTGGGCCTGCTGCTGTTTATGTTTATCTCCCGTGTCATCACCACGGTGCTCTGTTTTTCCTCCGGTGCGCCCGGCGGGATATTCGCCCCGATGCTGGCGCTGGGAACGCTGCTCGGCCCTGCCTTTGGCATGGCGGCCGAGGCCGGTTTTCCGGCATACCATCTGGAAGCTGGCACCTTTGCGATTGCCGGAATGGGGGCGCTGCTGGCGGCGTCCCTGCGTGCGCCGTTGACCGGGATCGTGCTGGTGCTGGAGATGACGGACAATTACCAGCTCATTTTGCCAATGATCATTACCTGCCTCGGCGCGACACTATTAGCCCAATTCCTGGGTGGAAAACCGCTATACTCCACCCTCCTTGCGCGTACTCTGGCAAAACAAGAGGCTGAACGGGCCGCAACGCAGAATACTTGAATGAATTACCAGGGTATTAGATAATGACATAAAGAATTGGGTGAATTTTACCCAATAGCAGTAGCAGTATTCATGGGAGCATAAGATGAGTGATGATGTAGCTGTGCCGCTGGAATTTACCGAAGCAGCAGCCAACAAAGTGAAAACCCTGATTGCCGACGAAGACAATCCGGATCTGAAACTGCGTGTCTATATTACCGGTGGCGGCTGCAGCGGCTTCCAGTATGGTTTTACCTTTGACGATCAGGTCAATGATGGCGATATGACAATCGAGAAGCAGGGTGTCGCACTGGTGGTTGACCCGATGAGCCTGCAATATCTGGTGGGCGGTTCGGTGGATTATACCGAAGGCCTGGAAGGTTCGCGCTTTGTGGTGACCAACCCGAATGCGACAAGCACCTGCGGGTGTGGTTCTTCGTTCAGTATTTAAGAGGGTGCGGGCTGATGCCCTCACCCCGGCCTCTCCCACAGGGAGAGGGAGAAAAGACTAAAAACGGTAACCTTGCGGTTACCGTTTTGCGTTTACCTGTCATCCAGCGCAAACGTCGGCAGCTTCAGATGCCAGCGTATCGCCGCTAAACGTATCAACAGCGTCACGACCATTCCCAGCATCGCTGCATTTTCCAGTGGGATCGCAAAGGTGTAATACGCGGTCGCGTGAACAATGCCGCCTGCAATGCAGGCCGTTGCGTATATTTCAGTACGCAGGATCATCGGCACTTCACGCGCCAGAATGTCGCGTATGATCCCGCCGCCCACGCCGGTTAAAACGCCCATGCAGATCGCCACCATCGGGCCGGTACCCGCATTAAACGCCTTGTTTACGCCGATCCCGACAAACACAGCCAGGCCCACCGCATCCAGTACCGGCAGTATCCATTTCGGTAATCGGCGAGGCTGGCGAACCAGCACAATGGTTAACAGGCAGGTGACCATCGCCACCACCAGATCGGTCGGATCTTTTACCCAAAATACCGGGCCATTTGCCAGCGCCATATCACGGATAGTCCCACCTCCCACGGCGGTGACTACGCCCAGCACCAGCACGCCAAACGGATCCATGCGTAGTTTTCCGGCGAGCAGGACGCCGGAGATAGCAAAAACGGCTGTGCCAAGAATATCCAGCCAATAAACGAGCATCGTTAAATCCTCGAACGAATGTTAGTGACTCTCTGCCAGCGCGGCACAGAGCTGTTTTGCGGCGAGGATAATACGCGGGCTGGCGCGTTCAAACCAGTCGCTGTTGAGCGGGATCACCGGAATTTTTAGCTGCCTTTGCCAGAATTGTTCAATTTTAGGAATCTCGCTCGCATTTCCGACCACGACAATAGCCTGTGGCTGGCGCGCCAGAACCTGTTCACGGCTTACCTGGGGCCACGGTACGCGGCTGGCCGCAAAAATATTCTCACCACCACAGACTTCCAGTACCTGGTTCTGAATCGATCCCTTTCCGGTGGTGAACAGCGGCTGGCTGCCAAACTGCAGGAAGATGCGCTTTTTCACGGGCGTGTCGTAGCGGGTTTTTAGCGCGGCATAGTCGCTGAGCATCTGTCTGGCGGCATCTTCCGCCTTTTTGGGGGTTGGGCTATAGGGAGCCAGGGCGCGTAGCGCCTGCGCGACTTGTTCAATGCTCACCGCGTCAACCCACATCACCCTGATGCCAAGCGAGGTCAGCTGGTTGACCTGCCGCTCGGCGTTGCCGCCGCGCCAGGCCAGCACGAGATCCGGTTTAAGCGCCACGATGCGCTCAAGGTTCATCCCTTGCCAGGTTGCCACCTGTTCAATGCCTGCGGCTTGCGGGGGATAATCGGAAAAGCTGCTCACGCCAACGGGGGTAATGCCGGCGGCAAACGCCAGTTCCGTGTTCGCGGGGGAGAGCGTAATCACACGCGGTACCGCATAGAGCCACAGCGGTGCGAAAAGAAGCAGGGCGGCCAGCGCCCTGATGCTATGTTTAGCCACGTGCCAGAGTCTGCACCAGGCGTTCCACCATCACGGTGGACTGTTTTGCCGCAACGGTCAGGAACTCGTCGAAGCTGATGTGGGACTGCTGGTCAGCCACGTCAGAGATGGCGCGAACCACCACGAACGGCACGCTGAAGTTATGGCAAACGTGAGCGATCGCGGTCGCTTCCATCTCAACGGCCACTGCCTGCGGGAAGTTATGGCGGATTTTCGCCAGACCCACGGAGCCATTGATAAACGCATCGCCGCTGACAATCAGGCCGCGTACCGCGTTGAGATTGAGCTCCGCAATGCAGGTTTCTGCCGCGGCAATCAGTTTGTCGTCAGCCTTGAATCCTGCCGGACACCCCGGGAGCTGGCCGTACTCGTAGCCGAAGGCGGTCACGTCAGCATCGTGGTAGCGCGCTTCGTCGGAGACCACGATATCACCCACTTTCAGCGTCGGCGCCAGGCCACCTGCAGAGCCGGTATTAACGATCACGTCCGGCTTGCAGCGCTCAAGCAGCAGGGTTGCACCCAGCGCAGCAGCCACTTTACCGATGCCTGATTTCAGCAGAGCCACGTCAACACCGTTCAGCTGACCGGTGTAGATCTCACACCCCCCCAGAGAGAGTGTCTGACGGTTCTCAATTTTGTCACGCAGCAGCGTAACTTCTTCTTCCATTGCACCAATAATGCCGATTTTCATAGATTTACTCGCGATGTGCCTTGTTAAGATGCATAGTCTATCATGCGGTTAAGGGGAAACGCATTCTCAGGCGGGGGAGCACATGTCACCAATCGATTTTCGCACCAAAATTAACTGGCACCGACGTTTCCGTTCGCCGCAGGGCGACAAGAGCGAACATGAGATCCTGCGTATCTTCGAAAGCGATCGCGGACGGATCATCAATTCGCCCGCCATCCGTCGTTTGCAGCAAAAGACCCAGGTGTTTCCACTTGAGCGTAATGCCGCGGTGCGCACGCGCCTGACCCACTCCATGGAAGTGCAGCAGGTGGGGCGCTATATTGCCAAAGAGGTGTTGAGCCGCCTGAAAGAACAGCGTTTGCTGGAAACCTATGGTCTGGACGAACTGACGGGACCCTTCGAGAGCATCGTTGAGATGGCCTGCCTGATGCATGACATCGGCAATCCGCCTTTCGGTCACTTTGGTGAGGCGGCAATTAATGACTGGTTTAAACAACGGCTATACCCCTCGGATGCGGTCAGTCAGCCTCTCAGCGATGACCGCTGCATCGTACGCGATCTCCGCCTGCGTGAAGGTGAAGAGGGGTTGAACGATCTGCGGCGTAAAGTGCGCCAGGATCTCTGTCATTTCGAGGGTAACGCCCAGGGCATCCGGCTGGTCCATTCACTGATGCGTATGAACCTGACCTGGGCCCAGGTCGGCTGCATCCTGAAATATACCCGCCCCGCATGGTGGATGGGGGAGCCGCCTGCGTCTCACAGTTATTTAATGAAAAAACCGGGCTATTACCTTTCTGAAGAGGCCTATATTGAACGGCTGCGTAAAGAACTCTCTTTGACGCCAAACGGCCGCTTTCCATTGACCTGGATTATGGAAGCCGCGGATGATATTTCCTATTGCGTGGCCGATCTGGAAGACGCCGTTGAGAAAAGAATCTTCAGCGTCGAGGAACTTTATCAGCATCTTTATGCGGCCTGGGGGCCACATGAAAAAGGGTCGCTGTTTGCGCAGGTTGTCGAAAATGCCTGGGAAAAATCACGCTCAAATACATTAAGCCGCAGTACGGAAGATCAATTCTTTATGTATTTGCGGGTCAATACATTAAATAAACTGGTGCCGTATGCGGCGTCGCGCTTTATTGATAATTTACCGCTGATTTTCGACGGGGAATTCAATCATGCGCTGCTGGAAGATGACAGTAGTTTCAGTCAACTGCTCGAACTTTATAAACATGTGGCGATGCGGCATGTGTTCAGCCATCCGGATGTTGAACAGTTAGAGCTGCAGGGCTACCGGGTAATCAGTGGGTTACTGGAAATTTATTCCCCGTTGCTTCAGCTGTCGGTCGACGAGTTCAGTGAGCTGGTGGAACACGAGCGCGTGCGCCGAATACCTATTGAATCGCGACTTTATCAGAAACTCTCTACCCGTCATCGTCTGGCGTATGTCGAAGCAATGAGCAAGCTGGATCGCCATTCTCCTCAATGGCCGGTGATGGAATATTATTATCGCTGCCGTCTTATCCAGGACTATATCAGCGGCATGACCGACCTGTATGCCTGGGATGAATACCGCAAGCTCATGGCGGTGGAATAACCCCGGAGTTTTGTAAAGACGACCAATAAATTTTTACCTTTTCCATAAACTTATCGCCGGAACTAAGCGGTATAAAATGAATCTGAGTTACACAGCAATTTTGCGTTATCTGTAAATCGAGATTGAGAAACATGAAAAAAACCACATTAGCAATGAGTGCACTGGCTCTGAGTTTAGGTTTAGCGCTGTCTCCTCTGACTGCTACTGCAGCCGAGACCGCGTCGTCGGCAGCAACCGCGCAGCAGATGCCAAGCCTGGCACCGATGCTCGAAAAAGTGATGCCATCAGTGGTGAGTATTAACGTTGAGGGTAGCACGACCGTCAATACGCCGCGCATGCCGCGTAACTTCCAGCAGTTCTTCGGCGACAACTCGCCATTCTGCCAGGACGGTTCACCTTTCCAGAGCTCTCCGTTCTGTCAGGGCGGTGGTGCAGGGGATGACAGCCAGGGCGGCAGCCAGCAACAGAAATTCATGGCGCTTGGCTCGGGGGTCATTATTGATGCAGCGAAAGGCTACGTCGTGACCAACAACCACGTTGTTGATAACGCTAACAGCATTAAAGTTCAGCTCAGCGATGGCCGTAAATTCGACGCTAAAGTGGTCGGTAAAGATCCGCGCTCTGATATCGCGCTGATCCAGATTCAGGATCCGAAAAACCTGACGGCGATTAAGATTGCCGACTCCGACGCGCTGCGCGTGGGTGACTATACCGTCGCAATCGGTAACCCGTTCGGTCTGGGCGAAACGGTGACCTCCGGTATCGTCTCTGCCCTGGGACGCAGTGGCCTTAATGCCGAAAACTATGAAAACTTCATCCAGACGGATGCGGCGATCAACCGCGGTAACTCCGGCGGCGCGCTGGTCAACCTGAATGGTGAACTGATCGGTATCAACACCGCGATCCTGGCCCCGGACGGCGGCAACATCGGTATCGGCTTTGCGATCCCAAGTAACATGGTGAAAAACCTGACCGCGCAGATGGTGCAGTATGGCCAGGTGAAACGCGGTGAGCTGGGTATCCTCGGTACGGAGTTGAACTCCGAACTGGCGAAGGCGATGAAGGTTGACGCCCAGCGCGGGGCATTCGTCAGCCAGGTGATGCCGAACTCCTCTGCCGCAAAAGCGGGCATTAAAGCGGGGGATGTGATCACCTCCCTGAACGGTAAACCGATCAGCAGCTTTGCCGCCCTGCGTGCGGAAGTGGGTTCCATGCCGATTGGCAGTAAAGTCACCCTCGGCCTGTTGCGCGACGGCAAGGCGGTTAACGTCAGCCTGGAACTGCAGCAGAGCAGCCAGAATCAGGTTGATTCCAGCACCATCTTCAGCGGGATTGAAGGTGCCGAGATGAGCAACAAAGGGGCAGACAAAGGCGTGGTGGTGAACAACGTGAAGGCGAATTCACCAGCAGCCCGTATCGGCCTCAAGAAAGGCGATGTGATCATGGGCGCTAACCAGCAGCCGGTGAAAAACATCGCGGAACTGCGCAAAATTCTCGACAGCAAGCCTTCCGTGCTGGCGCTCAATATCCAGCGTGGTGATACCTCTATTTACCTGCTGATGCAGTAATCCTCTTAAGCCCCTGTACGCAGGGGCTTTCTCTTTTCTGTGACCCTTTCCACAAGTCCATACTTCTCACCCCGGCTTTGTGCATCTGCACAATGCGACCCTAATGGAACTCCCCTATGCTTGAGCTCTGCTCACAGGAGGGTTACATGGCTGGCTGGCATCTTGATACCAAAATGGCGCAGGATATTGTGGCGCGCACCATGCGCATCATCGATACCAATATCAACGTAATGGATGCCCGTGGGCGCATTATAGGTAGCGGCGATCGTGAACGGATTGGGGAATTGCACGAAGGTGCGCTGCTGGTGCTTTCCCAGGGGCGGGTCGTGGATATCGACGATGCGGTAGCGAAACATCTTCACGGTGTTCGTCAGGGTATTAATTTACCGCTGCGCCTGGAAGGGGAAATTGTTGGCGTTATTGGCCTGACCGGGGAACCGGAGTCTCTGCGAAAATATGGCGAGCTGGTCTGTATGACGGCTGAAATGATGCTGGAGCAGTCGCGCCTGATGCACCTGCTGGCGCAGGACAGCCGTCTGCGCGAAGAGCTGGTGATGAATCTTATTCAGGCGGAAGAGCATACGCCTGCACTCAGTGAGTGGGCGCAGCGTCTGGGGATCGATCTGAACCAGCCGCGCGTGGTGGCGGTGATTGAGGTGGATAGCGGCCAGCTTGGCGTGGATAGCGCGATGGCGGAGCTGCAGCAACTGCAAAATGCGCTGGCGACGCCGGAACGCAATAATCTGGTGGCGATTGTTTCTCTGACGGAAATGGTGGTGCTCAAACCGGCGCTTAATCAGTTTGGTCGCTGGGATGCGGAAGATCATCGCCGTCGTGTGGAGCAGCTGATTGCGCGTATGCAGGAGAATGGTCACCTGCGTTTTCGCGTTGCACTGGGAAATTACTTTACCGGGCCGGGCAGTATCGCCCGCTCGTGGCGGACTGCACGTACCACCATGATGGTGGGCAAACAGCGGATGCCGGAAAGCCGTAGTTACTTTTATCAGGATCTGATGTTGCCGGTGTTGCTCGACAGCCTGCGTGGCGGCTGGCAGGCCAACGAGCTGGCGCGCCCGTTGGCACGCCTGAAAGCGATGGACAATAACGGTCTGCTGCGCCGGACGTTACAGGCGTGGTTCCGTCATAACGTGCAGCCGCTGGCAACGTCGAAGGCGCTGTTTATTCACCGCAATACCCTGGAGTATCGGCTCAACCGGATTTCGGAACTGACGGGGTTAGATCTGGGGAATTTCGACGACAGGTTGCTGCTGTATGTGGCGTTGCAGCTGGATGAACAGCGATGATGCTTTTTGCCGGGTGGCGGCTTCGCCTTACCCGGCCTACATGATGGTTTTCTCCCTCTCCCTGTGGGAGAGGGCCGGGGTGAGGGCATCAGGC
>NZ_JAIWJZ010000051.1:0-31346 GCF_020216105.1 Enterobacter sp. K16B | reverse complement strand
TTCTGCCCGGAGGATGCGTGAGGATGAGTGATCTCGCGCAAAATTAGGCAGTTATCTGCGAGATCGCACACATTTTTTCAGAATTGATGCTTAAATGAGCAAGTTTCAGATGACATAGTTTCAGAATTGGACTATTTCTATACGTGCTCTTGAAGTCTATTTTTGATATGATTTGAGATTCCGCTCTCAAATTTGTGAAAAAAATAAGGTGTTAGGATGATTACATCCGACCAGGAGACCTAATGATATCGACTCCCATTCGACGATATGGGGCTGCGATACTCATGTTACTTACCACGGCATTTTCGGGTGAGGTGCTTGCGAAGACGCACACGGATACAACGAGTAAGAAAGCCCACGTAATAAAGACGACAAGTAGTAAGGTTAGCAGTAAACAAGAGTATTCTCGCAATAGTGCAAAGAGTAGTTCACTTCCTGATTTGCGAAAATACCCTTCCGGAACACCAAGGAAAAAAGCGTTTCTCCGGACGGTAATGCCTTACATCACGAGTCAAAATGCCGCGATTACGGCGGATCGTAACTGGCTGATTTCGAAACAGTACGATAGCCGCTGGTCGCCGTCAGAGCGCGCGCGCCTGAAAGATATCACGAAGCGCTACAAGCTGAGCTGGAACGGTAACACCCGTCGTGTGCCGTGGAACGCTCTCCTTGAGCGTGTGGATATCATCCCGGGTAGCATGGTTGCGACCATGGCGGCGGCTGAAAGCGGCTGGGGGACCTCTAAGCTTGCGCGTAACAACAATAACCTTTTCGGTATGAAGTGTGTGAAAGGGCGTTGTAACAATGCGCCTGGCAAGGTGAAAGGTTATTCTCAGTTTGAATCAGTGAAAGATTCTGTGAATGCCTACGTGGTGAATCTGAACACGCACCCGGCCTACTCATCGTTCCGTAAATCACGTGCGCAGTTGCGTAAAGCGGACCAGGAAGTGACGGCCAGTACGATGATCCACAAGCTGAAAGGGTATTCGACGAAGGGACAGAGCTATAACAACTATCTGTTCGCGATGTATCAGGATAACCAGCGCTTAATTGCCGCCCATATGTAATCTTAAAAGAACGCCTTCCACTGGAAGGCGTTTTCTTTTCTATATCAGCACCTCGCTGTGGCGATCCCGGTACTCTTTGGGTGTGGTGTCATATTCTTTGCGAAACACCGAATAGAAATACTGCAGGGATGGGTAACCGCACATCTGCGAAATTTCGTTGATCGACAGCGACGTGGAGATGAGCAGGCTGCGGGCCTTCTCCAGCTTCTCTGCATGGATAACTGCATGAATGGTTTCGCCCACCTCTTCTTTGAAGCGCTTCTCCAGATTCGAACGCGAAATGCCCACTGAATCCAGAACCTGATCGACCTTAATCCCTTTGCACGCGTGGTTGCGAATGTAGTGCATGGCCTGAATAACGGCAGGATCGCTTAAGGAGCGATAGTCGGTTGAGCGCCGTTCAACGACGCGCACAGGGGGTACCAGCAAGCGCTGAAGCGGCAGAGACTCTTTATCCAGCAGACGATGCAGCAGCTTCGCCGCCTGATAGCCCATCTGACGTGTGCCCTGAGCAACGGAAGAGAGCGCCACGCGAGACAGATAGCGGGTAAGTTCTTCGTTATCAATGCCAATCACGCACAGTTTTTCAGGTACCGGGATGTGTAAATGTTCGCAGACCTGCAGCACGTGGCGCGCGCGGGCATCCGTAACGGCAATAATACCGGTTTGCGGCGGCAGCGTTTGCAGCCAGTCCGCCAGGCGGTTTTGCGCGTGCTGCCAGTTCTCCGGTGCGGTTTCCAGCCCCTGATAGACCACGCCGCGGTACTTCTCCTGCGCGACCAGCTGACAAAACGCGTGCTCACGCTCAACGGCCCAGCGCTTGCCGCTGGTGGCGGGCAAACCATAAAACGCGAAACGATGAACGCCTTTCTCTTTTAAATGGAGAAAGGCCGCTTCGACCAGGGCATGGTTATCGGTAGCAATATAATGGACTGGCGGATAGTGTTCCGGGGAATGGTAGGAGCCGCCGACGCCCACAATCGGGACGTCGACGTCGGTCAGCAGTTGCTCAATGACGGGGTCGTCATAGTCGGCGATGACACCATCGCCCAGCCAGTCTTTAATGTTCTCCAGACGGGTGCGGAAATCTTCTTCAATAAAGATATCCCACTCCGATTGCGACGCCTGCAAATATTCGCCAACCCCTTCAACCACCTGACGGTCGTAGGCTTTATTGGCATTGAATAACAACGTAATGCGGTGACGCTTTTCAAACATGGCTCACTTCCCAATTAAGTCACAATACCGTTATCAGGCCCGTCGCTTGGTTGCTGAGTCCATCCAGACTGCCAGCAAAAGAATTGCCCCCTTGACGATATACTGCCAAAACGTCGGGACGTCCATCATACTCATCCCGTTATCCAGCGAAGCCATAATAAATGCCCCCATCACCGCGCCCGCCACGCTACCGATACCGCCTGCGAGGCTGGTGCCGCCAATGACGCAGGCGGCAATAGCATCCAGCTCGGCGATGTTGCCGGCGGAGGGAGAACCGGCCCCCAGACGCGAGCTGAGGATCAGCCCGGCAATGGCGACCATCAGGCCATTAATGGCGAAGACGGCCAGTTTGGTACGCTCAACGTTAATCCCTGACAGACGGGCGGCTTCAAGGTTGCCGCCGATGGCGTAAATACGGCGACCGAACGCGGTACGGGTGGCCATAAACATACCGCCCAGCAGTAAGAGGGCCAGCAGCAATACCGGCGTAGGGACGCCGCGATAGTCGTTCAGGAGCCAGATTGCGCCGAGCACAATGACAGCGGTAAGCGCCTGACGCCCTACCACCGACGTTGACGCCGGCGACGCCAGCCCCAGCCCCTGACGGCGCATACGACCGCGCCACTGCCACGCGATAAACGCCAGCAGCCCAATCACCCCAATCGTAAAGCCTATGCTGTCTGAGAGGTAACTCTGGCCAATCTGCGACATGGCCGCGCTGGTGGGGGAGACGGTGGTGCCGTTGGTGATGCCGATTAAGATCCCGCGAAAGGCCAGCATTCCTGCCAGGGTAACAATGAACGATGGCACTTTACGGTAGGCAACCCACCAGCCGTTCCAGGCACCCAATACCAGGCCCAGTACCAGCGTGACCGCCACGGTCAGCGGCAGCGGCCAGCCAAGCCAGACGTCAAATATAGCCGCCACGCCGCCAAGCAGGCCCATCATCGACCCGACCGACAGGTCGATTTCCGCGGAGATAATCACAAACACCATTCCCACGGCCAGAATGCCGGTGATGGCGGTCTGGCGCAGCAGGTTTGAGACATTACGCGCGCTCAGGTACGAGCCATCGGTCATCCAGGTAAAAAACAGCATGATGACGATAATCGCCGCGATCATCACGAAAACCTGCAGGTTCAGCGCTTTTAGCCCCGCAAATGCGCCGGGCGTCGGAACAGCGACTTTGATATCAGACGGATTGCTTTTCGACATGACGTTCGCTCCTTAAAGCGGCTTCCATCACCTGCTCCTGCGTCAGGTTCTGGTTAATCAGGTTGGCTTTCAGTTTTCCCTCGTGCATGACCAGCACACGGTCGCTCAGGCCGAGCACTTCGGGTAACTCAGACGAGATGACAATGACGGCAATCCCTTGTTGTACAAGCTGATTAATCAGTTTGTAGATTTCATATTTGGCACCGATATCAATTCCGCGTGTGGGCTCATCGAGGATTAATATGCGAGGGTTGAGAAGCAGGCAGCGCGCCAGAATCGCTTTTTGCTGGTTGCCGCCGCTCAGACGACCAATGGCCAGTTCAGGAGAGGAAGTCTTCACCTTGAGGCGGGCGAGAGACTGCAGAATACATTGCTGCTCTGCGGCATCGTCCAGGCTGCTTAGCGCACCGGAGAACTGATCGAGTGCTGCCAGCGTGATATTTTTTCCGACCGCCATCACCGGCACGATGCCGTCTTTTTTACGGTCTTCCGGGACCATGGCAATGCCGCGGGCAATCGCCTGCTGGCAGTTGTCAATTTTCACCGGCTGGCCGTCGATATAAATTTTGCCCTCCCAGCGCCCCGGCCACACGCCAAACAGACACTGTACGGCTTCGGTTCGCCCGGCCCCGACGAGCCCCGCAATCCCAAGAATTTCACCGCTGTGAAGAGAAAATGAGACGTTATTGACGCGCTTAATGTGGCGGTTCACGGGATGCCACGCGGTCAGGTTTTCCACGCGTAACACTTCGTCACCGGTGGTGTGAGGTTCATTAGGGTAGAGCGCCGTCAGCTCGCGGCCCACCATCATGGTGATGATGTCATCTTCACTCATGCCCGCGGCTTCACGCGTGCCGATGTGTTGTCCGTCGCGGATCACGCAAATGGTGTCCGAAATGGCTTTGACCTCGTTGAGCTTGTGCGAAATGTAGATGCAGGCGATGCCGTGGTTTTGCAGGTCGCGGATGATATTGAGCAGAACCGCGGTTTCCTGTTCGGTGAGTGACGCCGTGGGCTCATCGAGTATGAGCAGCCTGACCTGTTTATTCAGCGCTTTCGCAATTTCGACCAGCTGCTGCTGCCCCAGGCCCAGATCCCCCACGCGGGTGTCCGGTGAAATGCTGAGGCTCACCTGCGCCAGCAGCTTTTCACAGCGCAGCGTCATGGTGTCGTAATCCAGCACGCCGTGGCGGGAAATTTCGGCCCCAAGGAAAATGTTCTCCAGCACGGTGAGATGCTTCACCAGCGCCAGCTCCTGGTGGATGATGGCAATGCCTTTACGTTCGGTATCGCGAATGTGTGTCGCCTGAATCACTTCACCGGCAAAGACGATTTCGCCTTCGTAACTGCCATGCGGATAGATCCCGCACAACACTTTCATCAGCGTTGACTTGCCCGAGCCGTTCTCGCCACACAGCGAAACGACCTCGCCGGGGTTCAGACGGGGACTGTCGTTGTCGACGGCTTTCACCGTGCCGAAGCGCTTTGTGATGCTTTTCATTTCAAGTAAATAAGGCATAACTGCTCCACGTAACCCGAGGGAAGAACAGTACAACGTGAAGCGCCCCCGCAGAGCAGGGGCGCGCCGGATTACAGTTCGCTCTTCTTGTGGAAACCGTCTTTAATCACGGTGGCGTCAATGTTCTCTTTATTGACTTCAATAGGGGTGAGCAGGCGAGCCGGAACGTCTTTCAGCCCGTTATTCAGCGTCGCGTCGGCTTTAGGTTGCTTACCATTACCCAGCTCCACGGCAATTTCCGCCGCCGTATTCGCAAGCTCGGTAATCGGTTTGTAGACCGTCATGGTTTGGGTGCCGGCGATAATGCGTTTTACCCCGGCCAGATCGGCATCTTGCCCTGAAATGGCCACTTTCCCGGCCAGGCCCTGGGCGCTCAGCGCCTGAATCGCGCCGCCTGCGGTGGCATCGTTGGAGGCGACGACCGCATCAATTTTGTTGTTGTTGGCCGTCAGCGCGTTCTCCATAATTTTCAGCGCGTTTTCTGGCAGCCAGCCGTCGGCCCATTGATCGCCAACCACTTTAATTTTCCCGCTGTCGATGTACGGCTTAAGGACTTTCATTTGCCCTTCGCGGAACAGTTTGGCGTTGTTATCCACCGGCGAACCGCCCATCAGGAAATAATTGCCCTGAGGCACTTTGTCGATCAGGCTTTGCGCCTGTAATTCGCCCACCTTTTCATTGTCGAAGGAAATATAATAATCAATATCCGCATTATTAATCATACGGTCATAGGCCAGAACTTTTATCCCTTCCTGTTTGGCTTCTTTCACCACGTTACTTAATACCTGGCCGTTATAGGGGATAATGACCAGGACATCGACACCACGGTTGATCATATTCTCAATTTGCGACATTTGCGTTTCTTCGTTGCCGTTAGCCGACTGAACAAACACGCTTGCGCCAAGTGATTCTGCTTTTTTAACAAAAATATCGCGATCTTTTTGCCAGCGCTCCAGACGCAGGTCATCAATCGCCATGCCGATTTTGACCTCCTTAGCATGGCCTGCAAAGCTTGCCAGCAGGAGTGTAGTGCAGAGCGTTAGGGTCAGGTTCTTTATCTTCATAATTATTAGGCCTTTTGTAGGGGTATGTGTTGCTGAGATAAAAGAAACATTCACTACTGAGACGCAGCAAATTTTTAACGCGGAAAGGCAGGCTGGCAATTACAGATTTTTATCTTCCTATTATGATATTTGGTTTATTTCTGAATTTATGACCGCGATCGGATTTTAAAATACGTAACGTCTTAATTACATTTGATTCTGGAATACACGCCGAAAAATAGTTTGCCTGCGCATTATTTTGCGAGCCAGCGCACAGTTGTGCATTCTCTCAATAGCAGTGTGAAATAACGTAATTGAGCAACCCCAAATGTCTATTCACTATTACTCCTGTATCAACGACTCGCCGCATACCCTGATTATGGAGCTCAATATGCAAGCTTATTTCGACCAACTCGATCGTGTTCGTTACGAAGGCCCAAAAACGACCAATCCTTTAGCATTTCGTCACTACAACCCGGATGAGCTGGTGCTGGGTAAGCGCATGGAAGATCATTTGCGCTTTGCCGCCTGTTACTGGCATACCTTCTGCTGGAATGGCGCCGACATGTTCGGCGTGGGCTCCTTTGACCGTCCTTGGCAACAGCCGGGTGAGGCCATCGAGCTGGCGAAACGGAAAGCCGATGTGGCGTTTGAGTTCTTCCACAAGCTGAACGTGCCCTACTACTGCTTCCACGATGTGGATGTGTCGCCGGAAGGTGCGTCGCTGAAAGAGTACCTGAACAACTTCGCGCAGATGGTGGATGTGCTGGCGGCGAAACAGCAGCAAAGTGGCGTGAAGCTGCTGTGGGGTACGGCGAACTGCTTCACGAATCCACGCTACGGCGCGGGGGCAGCAACTAACCCGGATCCGGAAGTGTTTAGCTGGGCGGCCACCCAGGTGGTGACAGCCATGAACGCCACGCATCAGCTGGGCGGTGAGAACTATGTTCTGTGGGGCGGCCGTGAAGGCTACGAAACCCTGCTTAACACGGACCTGCGTCAGGAGCGCGAGCAAATTGGCCGCTTTATGCAGATGGTTGTTGAGCATAAGCATAAAATCGGTTTCCGCGGCACGCTGCTGATTGAGCCGAAACCGCAGGAACCCACCAAGCACCAGTATGACTATGATGTGGCGACGGTGTACGGCTTCCTGAAGCAGTTCGGTCTGGAAAAAGAGATTAAAGTTAACATTGAAGCCAACCACGCCACCCTCGCGGGCCACTCATTCCATCACGAGATCGCGTCTGCGATTGCGCTGGGCATTTTCGGCTCTGTCGACGCTAACCGTGGCGATGCGCAGCTGGGCTGGGATACCGACCAGTTCCCGAACAGCGTGGAAGAGAATGCGCTGGTGATGTATGAAATTATCAAAGCGGGGGGGTTCACCACCGGTGGGTTGAACTTTGACGCCAAAGTGCGTCGCCAGAGCACCGATAAATACGATCTGTTCTACGGCCACATTGGCGCGATGGACACCATGGCGCTGGCGCTGAAAGTGGCCGCGCGCATGATCGAAGACGGCGAGCTGGATAAGCGCGTGGCGAAGCGTTATAGCGGCTGGAACAGTGAGCTGGGCCAGCAAATTCTGAAAGGTCAGTTATCGCTTGCGGAAATTGCGAAGTACGCTGAACAACACCAGTTGGCTCCGCAGCACCAGAGCGGACATCAGGAGCTGCTGGAAAATCTGGTCAATCACTACCTGTTCGATAAATAACAGCACGCAGGCCCGGTAAGCGGTTGCGCCACCGGGCATTTCTGTTAAAGGAGTCACCGTTAATGTACATCGGGATCGATCTTGGCACATCGGGTGTGAAAGCCATCCTGTTAAGCGAGCAGGGCGACGTGTTAGCAACGCAGACAGAAAAACTGCAGGTTTCACGTCCGCACCCGCTGTGGTCGGAGCAGGATCCGGAGCAGTGGTGGCAGGCGACGGATCGTGCCATTCAGGCCCTGGGTAAGCAGCACAATCTCCGTGGCGTCAACGCGCTGGGGATCGCCGGACAAATGCACGGCGCAACGCTGCTGGATAACCAATATCGTGTGCTTCGTCCCGCCATTCTCTGGAACGATGGCCGATGTGCAGAAGAGTGCGCACTTCTTGAGGCGCGTGTTCCTGCCTCTCGTGAGATTACCGGTAACCTGATGATGCCCGGCTTTACTGCGCCCAAATTGCTATGGGTGCAGCGCCACGAGCCGGATATTTTCCGTCAGGTGGCAAAAGTATTGCTGCCAAAAGATTATCTGCGTTTTCGCATGACGGGGGATTTTGCCAGCGACATGTCCGATGCCGCCGGCACGATGTGGCTCGACGTGGCGAAACGTGACTGGAGCGAGGCGATGCTGGATGCCTGCCATCTGACCCGTGAACAGATGCCCGCACTGTTCGAAGGCAGTGAAGTGACGGGCACATTGCTGCCAGCGGTTGCGGAACGCTGGAATATGCCTGCCGTACCGGTGGTGGCCGGAGGCGGGGACAACGCGGCGGGGGCTGTGGGTGTCGGGATGGTTGAGGCCGGGCAGGCTATGCTCTCGCTGGGAACCTCCGGCGTCTATTTTGCCGTCAGTGACGGGTATCGCAGTAACCCTGAAAGTGCAGTGCACAGCTTCTGCCATGCGCTGCCAGGAAAATGGCATTTGATGTCGGTGATGCTGAGTGCCGCGTCGTGCCTGGACTGGGCGGCGAAGCTGACCGGGATGGCCGATGTGCCTGCGTTGATTGCCGCAGCGCAACAGGCGGATGAAAAAGCTGGTACCGTCTGGTTTTTACCGTATCTGTCCGGTGAGCGTACGCCGCACAACAACCCGGAAGCAAAGGGCGTGTTCTTTGGCTTAACCCACCAACACGGCCCGGCAGAACTGGCGCGAGCGGTTCTCGAAGGCGTAGGTTATGCCCTGGCTGATGGAATGGACGTGGTGCATGACTGCGGCCTGAAACCGGCGAGCATTACCCTGATTGGCGGCGGGGCGCGAAGCCCGTACTGGCGACAAATGCTGGCGGATATTAGCGGACTGCAGCTGGATTTCCGCACCGGTGGTGACGTCGGGCCAGCGCTCGGTGCCGCGCGACTGGCGCAGATCGCCATGAACCCGGAAATACCGCTGTCGCAACTGCTGCCGCAGCTTACGCTGGAACAGGCGCATCTGCCTGATGCAGCACGCCATGCGCGTTACGCGGAAAGGCGCGATGTGTTCCGCAAAATTTATCAGCAGCTGCTGCCGCTGATGTCGTAAACGCGATTGTCTGCCAGCGGCACGAGGATGTCCTTTTTTGGTCTGTCCGCGTGCCTGTTTCCTCGTCAGTATGTATTCATACCCACTGGCGAGGAGCACCATCATGTCACGTATTGCACTACTCAACATCGATACCCAACAGTCTTTTCATCACCGTGATTACTGGCAGGAACAAGACATTCCGGCCTTTCAGCAGGCAATGCTGGGGCTGATTGAGGGTTGCCAGGCACGCAATATTCCCGTCGTTGATATATTTCATGTGGATGAAGATGGCCCTTTCTCACTGCAAAGCAACTATGTCAAACCGATGGCCTTTTTACGTCACCAGCCGGATGTGGTTTTCCAGAAACACGTCCATAATGCCTTCACGGATACCGGGCTTGACCGCTGGCTGCGCGCGCGTGATATCAACCAGCTGATCGTGTGTGGCATTCGTACTGAACAGTGCTGTGAGACCACCGCACGGGTGGCATCCGATCTGGGTTATGCTGTGACCTTTGTGAGCGAGGCAACGCTGACGTTTCCCATGACGTACAGAGGGATTACCCTTAGCGCAGCGGAAATTCGCCATCGTACCGAAACGGTACTGGCCGGGCGGTTTGCCGGAATTAAAACGGTAGCGGAGACGCTGGAGTCACTGTAATGCGCATCGACGTCTGGTTTGTTATGTTGCCCGGGGTGCTGTCTTTAGATATGACCGGCCCGGCGGAAACCTTTGTGCTGGCGGGCGATGCGTTTCGCCTGCATTACATTGGCCCGCAACCTGAGGTCCAAACGTCGATTGGTCTCGCAATGAGCGGCATTCAGCCCTTACCGGAAGGGCTCCCGGCGGGGAGCCTGCTGGTCCTGCCCGGCGTGAGCGACTCCCGCACTCAGTTTTCGACACCGCAGGCGTTGCAGATCCAGCACTGGCTGATGCGCCTGCAGCCCGCCATTCAGCGTCGGGATATCACGGTGATGTGCGTCTGTTCGGGGGCATTGCTGGCGGCGAAGTCCGGGTTGCTGAATCACCGGCAGTGCACCACACATCATGACGTGATTAGCCGTTTGCGTACCGCGGCCCCCTCGGCGGTGATTAAAGAAAACCGGATATTTGTGCAGGATGAGAATATCTGGACCAGCGCAGGCATCACTTCAGGTATCGATCTGGCGCTGCATATGATTAACCGCCTGTGTGGCCCCGAAAAGGCGCTGGCCGTGGCGCGTGAAATGGTGGTCTGGTTCCGCCGGTCGGGAGACGATCCGCAGCTTTCTCCGTGGCTACGCTACCGCAATCATCTTCACCCGGCCATCCACCGTGCCCAGGATGCGCTGACCGCCGAACCACAAAAAGCCTGGAGCGTCCCGGATATCGCCGCGCTGGCGCACGTCAGCCCGCGCCATTTAACCCGTCTGTTTCAGACGCATTTAGGCATTAGCGTTCGTGATTACCTGGAGCAGCTGCGTCTGGCAGTGGCCGAGCAGTGGTTATTGCAGGGGCGTGGCGTGGAGCAGGCTTCCCTGGCGGCAGGGTTTTCTTCCCCGCGCCAGTTTCATCGCGCCCGACAGCGCACCGTTAACTGACGAAGCGGCGCGTATCTACCTTCTGTAGCAGCATCGACAGCAGTAAGCTGACGACCAGTGTGGCGGAGAAAATCCAGACGATGTCCAGCACCGGCCAGCTTTTCAGTTCCACCCCCCTCGTTCGCAGGGCGTGGATCACCAGGGCATGAAAACCGTAAATCCCCAGCGAGTGGCGCGAGATATAGCCCAGCACGGGAAGCGGGCGCACGTTCAGCGTGTTTTTGACCAGCGTCAGCAGGGAAACGGCACAGATAAAGACCATCGGCCCGCAGTAGAGATACCAGGTATCCGCAAAATTACCGCGCCACTGCAGTTCATGCAGTGTCCCGCGCGCAATCACCGCCACGCCAGCGATAAACAGCGCCGCGCAGAGCCCGTTCATACCGCGTTTTTGCGTATTCATCATCCCGATGGCCCGCCCCAGCATGCCGTAAAGCACATAATAAAAGGTATCGCCGTTGATATAGAGGTTGACCGGTAGCCACTCAAAACCGTCGATTTTCTGCGAGACTGTATTCGGGTTGGCGACAATGCCAATCACCACCATCAGCGCCAGAAGCATTTTTCCGCTGACGTTTTTCACCTGTATGAGGGGGGAGACCAGATAGATAACGATAATGGCGAAGAAGAACCACAGATGGTAGAAAACCGGTTTTTGCAGTACGTATTTCAGCGCTAACCCGGCGTTAATTGAGGTGAATAGCGTGATATAGAGCAGGGCAATGGCGCTGTAAAACCCGAGGCAAGCCGCGATGCGAATGAAATGCCTCGGCTGCGCGCTACGCTCGCCAAAAAAGAGAAAGCCGGAAATCATAAAGAACAGCGGCACGCTGACGCGTGAAGCAGAATTGAGAATATTGGCGATATCCCAGTTAACGGGGCTGACGCTGTGGGCGTTCGTGATATACCAGGTCGTCGTGTGGATCATCACCACCATCAGACACGCTATTCCTCGCAGGTTATCAATCCAGTTAATTTTCGACTGCATCAGTTCCTCTTTTCCCTGTAAATAGAGTGTGACTGCCGTTGTGGAAATATCTTTCCCTGGAAAAATCTGAGATTTATTCAGCAGTATTGTCGGGAGGCCGCGAGATTCGCAGAATGCCAGACCATAATCTATAAAAGCTTTGATACTAAAAATAACAGCCACAGACCAGGGCGGTAATAAAAATGATGATGAAGCGTGTGGCGTGACTCTTTCTGCTGGGCATTCTGGCAGGATGCAGTGCCCCGCAAGAAGCGCCAGTGCAAAAAGCACAGCAGGGTAAAATGAGCCCGGAACGTTCACTGAATATGGAAGCGCTCTGTAAAGATCAGGCTGCCCGACGTTATAACTCGGAGGTGCAGAAAATTGATGTCACCGGGTTTGAGCGCTTTCAGGGAAGCTATGAGCTGCGGGGCCATACCTCCCGTAAAGAGGGCTTTGTCTGCTCGTTTGATTCGGACGGTCAGTTTTTACACCTCTCCATGCGCTAGCCTGCTCGGATAATCAACAGCCAGACGCCCGCGGCGTTCTGGCCTGAATGCTTATTTCCCAATTTTCCCTAAACAACTCCGTTTCGTACTGTATATCTTGCAGCCAGCGGGTATACTGGTCCCTTCCATTTAAAACCACACGTATCCAGCACGAAATACTATGCAAAAGTTTGATACCAAGACCTTCCAGGGCCTGATCCTGACCTTACAGGATTACTGGGCTCGTCAGGGCTGTACCATTGTTCAACCTTTGGACATGGAAGTCGGCGCCGGCACTTCACACCCGATGACCAGCTTACGCGCGTTGGGGCCAGAGCCAATGGCGACCGCTTATGTGCAGCCTTCCCGCCGTCCGACCGATGGTCGTTACGGTGAGAACCCGAACCGTCTGCAGCATTACTATCAGTTCCAGGTGGTGATTAAGCCATCACCAGACAATATTCAGGAACTGTATCTCGGGTCACTGAAAGAGCTGGGTATGGATCCCACCATTCACGATATCCGTTTCGTGGAAGATAACTGGGAAAACCCAACGCTGGGTGCCTGGGGGCTGGGTTGGGAAGTGTGGCTGAACGGCATGGAAGTGACCCAGTTTACCTACTTCCAGCAGGTTGGCGGTCTGGAATGTAAACCGATCACGGGTGAAATCACCTACGGTCTGGAACGTCTGGCTATGTATATTCAGGGCGTAGACAGCGTTTACGACCTGGTCTGGAGCGACGGCCCGCTGGGTAAAACCACCTACGGCGACGTGTTCCATCAGAACGAAGTGGAGCAATCCACCTATAACTTCGAATACGCGGACGTGGACTTCCTGTTCACCTGCTTCGAGCAGTACGAGAAAGAAGCGCAGCAGCTGCTGGCGCTGGAGACTCCGCTGCCGCTGCCTGCTTATGAGCGTATTCTTAAGGCCGCCCACAGCTTCAACCTGCTGGACGCCCGCAAAGCGATCTCTGTGACTGAACGTCAGCGCTACATTCTGCGTATTCGTACCCTGACCAAAGCCGTTGCAGAAGCTTACTATGCGTCCCGTGAAGCCCTTGGCTTCCCGATGTGCAACCGAAACAAATAAGAGGCGGCCATGTCTGAGAAAACTTTCCTGGTGGAAATCGGCACCGAAGAGCTGCCACCAAAAGCCCTGCGCAGCCTGGCTGAATCTTTTGCTGCGAACGTGACTGCCGAGCTGGATAACGCTGGCCTGGCGCACGGTAAAATTGAATGGTTTGCTGCACCGCGTCGTCTGGCGCTGAAAGTGGCTAACCTGGCGGCGTCTCAGCCGGATCGTGAAGTGGAAAAACGTGGCCCGGCCATTGCCCAGGCGTTCGATGCCGAAGGCAAGCCAAGCAAAGCGGCGGAAGGCTGGGCGCGAGGTTGCGGTATTACCGTTGACCAGGCAGAGCGTCTGACCACCGACAAAGGCGAGTGGCTGCTGTATCGCGCTCACGTAAAAGGTGAAAGCGCTGAAGCGCTGCTGCCGGACATGATTGCGAGCTCGCTGGCTAAGCTGCCGATTCCTAAGCTGATGCGCTGGGGCGCGTCCGACGTGCACTTCGTGCGTCCGGTTCACACCGTGACCCTGCTGCTGGGCGATACCGTGATTCCGGCCACCATTCTGGGCGTGGCGTCCGATCGCGTGATCCGCGGTCACCGCTTCATGGGCGAGCCTGAGTTCACCATCGACAATGCCGATCAGTATCCGCAAATCCTGCTGGAGCGCGGTAAGGTCATTGCTGACTACGAACAGCGTAAAGCCAAAATCAAAGCCGATGCAGAAGAGGCGGCGCGTAAGATTGGCGGTAAAGCCGATCTGAGCGACAGCCTGCTGGAAGAAGTGACCTCGCTCGTGGAGTGGCCGGTTGTGCTGACCGCGAAGTTCGAAGAGAAGTTCCTGGCCGTTCCGGCTGAAGCGCTGGTGTACACCATGAAGGGTGACCAGAAGTACTTCCCTGTCTACGCCAACGACGGCAAGCTGCTGCCAAACTTCATCTTTGTCGCGAACATCGAATCGAAAGATCCGAGCCAGATTATCTCCGGTAACGAGAAGGTGGTGCGCCCGCGTCTGGCGGATGCCGAGTTCTTCTTCAACACCGACCGTAAAAAACGTCTGGAAGATCATCTTCCGCGTCTGCAGACCGTACTGTTCCAGCAGCAGCTGGGTACGCTGCGCGACAAGACCGATCGTATTGCGGAGCTGTCCGGCTGGATCGCCCGTGAAATCGGCGCTGACGTCAACCACGCCACCCGTGCGGGCCTGCTGTCCAAGTGCGACCTGATGACCAACATGGTGTTCGAATTTACCGACACCCAGGGTGTGATGGGGATGCACTACGCGCGTCACGATGGCGAAGCGGAAGACGTGGCGGTTGCCCTGAACGAGCAGTATCAGCCGCGCTTTGCGGGTGACGAGCTGCCGTCTAACCCGGTTGCCTGCGCCGTGGCGATTGCCGATAAGATGGACACCCTGGCAGGTATCTTCGGTATCGGTCAGCATCCAAAAGGCGACAAAGATCCGTTTGCGCTGCGTCGTGCTGCGCTCGGCGTGCTGCGTATCATCGTTGAGAAGAACCTGAACCTGGATCTGCAGACCCTGACCGAAGAAGCGGTGCGTCTGTACGGTGACAAGCTGACCAACGCCAACGTGGTGGATGATGTGATCGACTTTATGCTCGGTCGCTTCCGCGCGTGGTATCAGGACGAAGGTTACACCGTTGACACCATTCAGGCGGTACTGGCGCGTCGTCCTACCCGTCCGGCAGATTTCGATGCGCGTATGAAGGCGGTTTCCCACTTCCGTACGCTGGAAGCGGCATCTGCCCTGGCTGCGGCCAACAAGCGTGTCTCCAACATTCTGGCGAAATCTGACGAAACGCTGAACGAGCGCGTAAACGCCGCGACGCTGAAAGAGCCGGAAGAGATCGCCCTGGCGATGCAGGTTGTGGTGCTGCGCGACAAGCTCGAGCCGTTCTTCGCGGAAGGCCGTTACCAGGAAGCGCTGGTGGAGCTGGCGGAGCTGCGTGACGTTATCGACGCCTTCTTCGAGAAAGTGATGGTGAACGTAGAAGACAAAGAGCTGCGTATTAACCGTCTCTCTATGCTCGAAAAACTGCGTGAGCTGTTCCTGCGCGTGGCGGATATTTCGCTGCTGCAGTAATGTGCCCGTTGTTATAAAGGCTAAAAACCCGCTTCGGCGGGTTTTTTTATGGTGCGCTGATGAAAATTTAACCTTGAAATGGTCAACACATTACCGCTATCCTTATCCGCGTTAACTTTCCCGCTCTGGAGCGCCCCCCAAAAATGAACAAACACGACTGATGAATTTCGATCCTTGCTAAACGCCACCGCGTCAGCAGGGGATGTTTTGATTTCATTCAGGAGTGCTTATGGCTCATTTTGCGCAGTCCCCTTCTTTTATTTTGCATCAGGTCTCCTGTCAGTTTGCGACGGGCGATATCCTTTTTGGTCCGCTGAATCTCACGCTCGAGCCCTCCCTGTGCGCGCTGGTTGGCCGCAACGGTAGCGGGAAAACGCGTCTGCTGCGCATGCTGGCGGGGCGGGATGAACCGGCCAGCGGTCATATTGAACGCTTTGGCTCGCACTTCTATGTGGCGCAGCAGCAGGCTATTTCTCCGCAGACGACACTGGCGGAACTGCTCGGTTACGGCGCGATGTTTGCGGCGCGTAAACGCGTTGATAGCGGCGATTACCAGCCTGACGATCTGGACATACTCGACGGCCACTGGGATTTAGCCGAGCGTCTGTGTGAGGCATTTATCCATGCGCAACTGCCTGCCTTTGATCCGGATAAGCCCGCCGGTGAACTCAGCGGCGGCGAGCGCATTCGCGCCCTGCTGTGCGGGGCATTTACGGCGGACGCGGACTTTCTTCTGCTGGACGAACCCACTAACCATTTGGATCGACAAGGCCGGGCATGGTTTTACGACCAGCTTAGGCGGTATCAGGGCGGCGTGCTGGTGGCCTCCCATGACCGGGAACTTCTGGAGCAGGTGCCGCGTATTCTGGAACTGAGCCCTTCAGGCCTGCGCAGCTACGGCGGGAATTATGCGGATTATCAAACCCAGCGCGATGCTGAGCAACAGGCTGCCCGTGCGGCGCTGGAACATGCAGCGACCGAGCGCAAACGCACCCGGGCGCGCATGCAAAAAGAGCATGACGACAGCCAGCGGCGGTCGGCAAAGACGTTACGCACCGTTGATACCCTGAATATCGCCTCGTTTGAGCGAGTCAAATACAAAGGCGCGGCAAAGGAACGAATTGGCAGCTGGAAGAAGCAGCACAACGAGCAAAACGAGGCGCTGAATGCTGCAGTTAACAAGGCGCGTGAAAGGGTTGAAGAAGATAACCCGGTGATGTTTACCCTGCCGGGAAGTCAGATCCCGGAAGGCAAACAGGTGCTGGTGCTGGAGGATCTGGTATTGCCGCATGTGCCCGTTGCACCCATCACCTTGCGCATGGACGGACCGATGCGCGTGGCGTTAAAGGGGCCAAACGGCTGCGGAAAATCGACGCTGTTAAAAACTATCCTCGGTGAGATCGCCCCACGTTCAGGTGTCTGTAAGGTTTCCGTCAGCTGCGCCTATCTCGATCAGCATTTGTCACAGCTCGATCTTTCACAATCGGTCATGACGCATCTCAATTTGAGCCATACGCCCCTGGAAGAGGGGGTATTGCGAACCCGTTTAGCGCAGCTGCAGCTGGGTGCCGACAAAGTCACGCTCCCGCTGGCGGAACTCAGCGGTGGCGAGCGTCTTAAGGCTGCGCTCGCCTGCGTGCTTTGGCGCGCTGAAGCCACGCAGCTTCTGCTGCTGGATGAACCAACCAATCATCTTGATCTGGCTTCGGTACAGGCGATTGAAGCGGCGCTGGCCGGTTTCCCCGGGGCACTGCTGGTGGTATCACACGATGAGGCTTTTTTAAGAGGCTTAACGTTAACGCATGAATGGGTGTGGGAACAGGCGGGATGGCGTTGTGAAAGCCTTTAAAACACAAGCCCCCGCAAAGGCGGGGGCATTCAAACGTCACTACGCTATCTGTTTGCTGAGTGCAGGGTTGGCCTGAATCAGGCGCATCAGCTTTAACTCGGTTGGGGTGGGTTTCTCACGTTTCGACTCCCACTCCTGCACCATAGCCACGCTGACACCCATCGCTCTGGCGAATTCTTCGGTTTTCAGTCCTGTCCCTTTGCGCAATTGCTCATATTCTGTAAAGGGATTGGATTTTTGTTGCAGGGTAATCGTCTGCGGTACATCTTTAAAAATGATCTGTTCCAGACTGCTCAGCAGCTCAAACTCAGGATCTTTATATTCCATTGAGGACTCCTCTTAAATCTCACATCGTGATCAAGAACATCAGAGAGCCAATTAAGAATAGTCCCTAATCCAGACCCAGGATCGTCACGGCTGTGATTAATCGTGCGGTAACGAATGCTGTACCCGATTCAGCGATATGGATATTTATGCTAATTACCTGATTAGTCATATGTCGGCCTCGCCAGGTATTTTTTTGTAAATGGTAAGAAATAAATTGGCAATAGCCGTTTTGCATGAAAAGAGTATCTTGCAAGGCTGACCTGGACTATCCTTGTCAGCGTTGGGCACGCGTGTGCCGGTGTGCGCTTTTTTGGGTGAAAGGAGTAATAAAATGGCGACAGGAAAGTCCTGCTCTCGCTGGTTTGCGCCTATTGCGGCGTTGTTGATGGTTGTTAGCCTGAGTGGGTGTTTTGATAAAGAAGGCGATCAGCGCAAAGCGTTTATCGATTTTCTGCAGAATACAGTGATGCGCAGCGGCGAGCGGTTACCGACGCTGACTGCGGATCAGAAAAAACAGTTTGGCCCCTTCGTGTCCGATTACGCCATTCTTTATGGTTATTCACAGCAGGTGAGCCAGGCGATGGATTCCGGGATCCGTCCCGTGGTGGATAGCGTGAACGCCATCCGCGTTCCACAGGATTATATGACGCAGCGCGAACCGTTACGTCAGTCCAACGGTGCGCTTGGCGTGCTGAGTCAGCAGTTGCAGAATGCGAAAATGCAGGCTGATGCGTCACGTTCTGCGCTGAAGCAGGGCGACGATCTCAAACCTGTCTTCGACAAAGTGTATGAGAAAGTGGTGACCAAACCGTCTGAAGCGCTGCAACCGCTGATTCCGGCCGCGCAAATTTTCACGCAGCAGCTGGTTCAGGTGGGTGACTTTATCGCCCAGCAGGAGACTCAGGTAAGCTTTGTCGCCAATGGCATTCAGTTCCCGACCTCGCAGCAGGCAAGTCAGTACAATACGCTGATTGGACCGCTGGCCTCCCAGCATCAGGCCTTTAGCCAGGCCTGGAGCGCAGCCGTCGCGGCCACAGAATAAACTGAAAAAACCCCGCTTCCGGCGGGGTTTTTTTATACATTCCGAAAATAACGCTTGTCATTCCTCCCCCACATCGGTATAACTGTTCGCGTCGGTTTGTTACACAGACCTAAAGCAGTTTAGTAAAGCAGTCCAGATTGTTATCCATAGATACCCTTCGTAGTGACCCTTCCTTCATCGCTTAAAAATCTGTAACGCAATCCATCAAGCCGGAAGGCACAATATATTTGTTAATTAAGGTAATTCTATGTCTGCTAAAATGACTGGTCTGGTAAAATGGTTCAACGCTGATAAAGGTTTCGGCTTCATCACTCCTGACGATGGCTCTAAAGACGTGTTCGTACACTTCTCTGCTATCCAGAACGATGGCTACAAATCTCTGGACGAAGGTCAGAAAGTGTCCTTCACCATTGAAAGCGGCGCTAAAGGCCCAGCAGCTGGTAACGTTGTAAGCCTGTAAGCTTCCAACCCAGTAGCAAAGAATTTAAAAACCCGCCTTCTGGCGGGTTTTTTCGTTTCTACCGTTGTACCTGCGGATTCACGCAGTTTATCTCCACCCTGCCACTGAGGGCGGCGATAAGGTTATCTACCGCCGTGGCCGCCATATTGTAGCGCGTCTCATGGGTGGCGGAGCCGATATGGGGCAGGGCGACCACGTTGGGTAGCGTCAGCAGCGGAGAATCCACCGGCAGCGGCTCCTGCTCAAACACGTCCAGACCGGCAGCATGGATCTCACCGTTTTGCAGGGCTTCAATCAGCGCCTTCTCATCCACTACCGGGCCGCGACCCGCGTTGATGAAAATGGCGGACGTCTTCATCTTTTCGAACGCCGCTTTGCCAATCAGATGACGGGTTTCGTCAGTCAACGGCAGGACCAGGCAGACAAAATCCGCTTCCTGCAGCAGCGTATCCAGCTCGCAGTAGCGGGCGTTAAAACGTTCTTCAGCTTCACTGTGGTGGCGACGCGCGTTGTACAGAATCGGCATGTTAAACCCAAAATGCGCGCGCTGCGCCAGCGCCAGTCCGATACGCCCCATGCCCACAATACCCAGCGTTTTGCCGTGCACATCCACGCCGAACCAGTCCGGACCTATGCTTTTTGTCCACTCGCCCGCTTTGACGCGCTCAGCCACTTCCACCACGCGACGGGCCGTCGTGAGCATCAACGCCATTAGCGTGTCGGCCACGGTTTCCGTCAGGGCATGCGGTGTATGCATCAGCAGGATCCTGCGGGCATTAAGGGCCTCCACGTCGAAGTTATCGTAACCCACGGACACGGTTGAGGTAGCACGAAGCTTCGGCATTTTCTCCAGCAGGGCGACATCCACTTTTTCGCTTGAACCCAGCAGGCCTTCAGCGCGGGCGAACGCCTCGGCGTGCAGTGCCACGGTCTCCGGGCTCAGGTTCTTCACCTGCGTGACGGTGAAGTGCTCTTCAAGGCGTTTCTGCAGATCTTCCGGCAGGGCTTTATACAAAATGACGGACGGCTTCATGCTAATCTCCGTTGTGTTTTAAGGTTTCAGGCGTGGCGAGCGCCGACAGGGTGTTGTTGATTATTAGCAGGCTTAACAATCAGAGTAAGCCATACGGAGGCGAAAAGCGCCACCCCCATAAAGATGTACGACGCAGCCGGGCTGCCGGTGGCACCGTTCAGGTAACCGACGAACCAGGAGCCGCAGAACGAGCCCAGCGCACCCATACTGTTGATCAGCGCCATCGCGCCACCTGCGACGTTACGTGGCAGCATCTCCGGGATGATGGCAAAGAACGGGCCATACGGGGCGTACATGGCTGCACCGGCAATCACCAGCAGCGTATAAGAGACCCAGAAGTGGTTTGCGCCCACGGCCCAGGAGCCAATGAAGGCAAAGGCAGCGATCAGCAGCAGCGGCCAGACAAACAGCTTACGGTTTTGCAGCTTGTCCGACGCCCAGGAGACGATGATCATCGCGATCGTCGCCGCCAGATACGGCACGGATGACAGCCAGCCTACCTCGACCATACCGAGGTTTTCACCGCCGCTGCGGATAATGGACGGCAGCCACAGCACAAAGCCGTACACCCCAATACTCCAGGTAAAGTACTGCGCGCACAGCAGGATCACGTTGCGAGAGCGGAAGGCTTCGCCATAGTTACGCACCGCCTTCAGTCCTTGCTGCTCTTTATCCAGCTGTGCCTGCAGCGCCGCTTTCTCATCTTCGGAGAGCCATTTCGCCTGGGCAGGTTTATCTTTCACCAGCACCCACCAGCAGAAGGCCCAGATAATCGCCGGCACCCCTTCGATGATAAACATCTCGCGCCAGCCAAAGGACTGGATCAGGTAGCCTGAGACGGCCGACATCCACAGCACCGTGACCGGGTTACCGAGGATCAGGAAGGTATTGGCGCGTGAACGTTCGGATTTGGTAAACCAGTTACTGATGTAGATCAGCATCGCCGGCATTACCGCCGCCTCAACCACGCCGAGGATAAAGCGAATAGCGGCCAGGGCAGGAATATTGTTCACCATGCCGGTGAGAGACGCGCAGGCGCCCCACAGGATCAGACAGATGAAGATCAGCTTACGCACGCTGCGCCGTTCCGCATAGATCGCGCCAGGGATCTGGAAGAAGAAGTAGCCGAGGAAGAAAAGGGCACCCAGCAGGGAGGAGATCCCTTTGGTGATCCCAAGGTCTTCGGTGATCCCTGCCGCGGACGCGAAACTGAAGTTGGCACGATCAAGGTACGCCAGGCTGTACGTGATGAACACGATTGGCATGATGTACCACCAGCGTTTTACTGCATTGGTCGAACTGTTCATAGGCTTGCCTCTGTTGTTGAGGTGGTTACCGCCGTTGTCTGTAGGGTACACGGTGGTTTGTTTTGTTGAGTGCGATGTATGCCCCCTCACCCCGGCCGCTCCCCAGAGGGGAGAGGGTTAGGGTGAGGGGGGAATGTTTATTCGTTAAGCTGTACTCGTGTTGGTAATCCTTCGCTATCGCCCTGTACCTGAATGGCCAGCGAGCCAATTTTGTTGCCCCGCGCGACGGCCTGTTGCAGCGTTTTGCCTTCCAGCAGGGCGCTAATGACGCCTACGGCAAAACCATCGCCCGCGCCGACGGTGTCGACGACGTTCTCAACTTTCACCGCAGCGACTGCGCCCTGTTCGCCCTCGGCGGTTTTAAACCATGCGCCATCGGCACCGGTTTTCAACACCACCGCTTTTACCCCCTTATTAAGGTAGAAGTCGGCAATACCTTCCGGCGTACTTTTGCCGGTCAGAATCATCCCTTCTTTCAGGCCTGGCAGAACCCAGTCCGCCCGGAACGCCAGACGGTTGAGCTTCTCAACCATTTCTGCCTCGCTTTTCCACAGCACCGGGCGCAGGTTGGGATCGAATGAGATGGTCTTCCCCTGGGCTTTCATGGTGGTCGCGGCATGATCGAGCAGTTCATACGAGCTGGCAGAAAGTGCCGCGGCGACGCCGCTCAGGTGCAGGTGACGTGCGCCAGCAAAATAGTCGGCGTGGTAATCCGCCACGGAGAGATGGCTTGCGGCCGATCCTTTACGGAAATATTCCACGATGGGATCGGTTCCATTTTCGACCTTAGATTTAAGCTGAAAACCGGTGGGGAAGCGTCCGTCGAGGGTGACGCCTGCGGCATCAATACCCTCTTTTTTCAGTGAGTCGAGAACGAAATGACCAAAGCTGTCATCCCCCACACGGCTGACCCAGCCGACGTTCAGGCCGAGACGCGCCAGCCCGGTCGCGACGTTCAGCTCTGCGCCTGCCACGCGTTTCATAAAGCGCTCCACCGCGCTCAGTTCGCCTGTTTCGGTGGCGACAAACATCGCCATGGCCTCGCCGATGGTGATGACATCCAGCGTCTTGTGCATGGTTTACTCCTCGCGTAGCAGGTTGACGTAATGGCGGGTCACGGCGGTTAAATCCGTCCCTTCCAGCGGGAACTCGATACCGCGCGGGGCATCGGCGGGCAGCTGGCTGAGCAGATCCAGCCAGCGCGCATCGGCGTGGTCCGGTGCGACAGCGCGGAAGTTATCCTTATGCGGCACGGCGGCTTTCACGTGGATATAGCTTACGGCAGGGGCCAGGTGGCGGGCTGCTTCTTCGGGCGAATCGCCGACCCACAGCCAATTACCCATGTCGAAGGTCAGGGTGACGGGGAGCGCCATGTCCCGACAGGCGGCCTGGAAACGCTGCATAGGCGCCAACTGGCCGCAGTCGGTCTGATCGTTTTCCACGACCAGCGCCATGCCGCTTGTGTTCAGCAGCGCACGTAGGGCGTCGAGAGCGTGCGTGTCGCTGAAATGGCCGAGGGAAACCTTGAGCCACAGCGCGTTCAGGGTATTGGCCTCTGAAAGATAGCGGGGCAGATCCGGGTTTAGCGTGCCGTCGGGCATAAACAGGGCGGCGGGTGCGGAGTAGCACGCCAGCAGGCCCAGTAGCTCAATGGATTCCCCCAGCGCAGGCAGCGCCAGCAGCTCTTCGCTGTTGAACAGTTCCCGGCGGATCTCCACGCCGTCTGCGCCCGCGCCAGCAATAACGGGAAGCATTGCCCGCTGACCGCCCGCCTGTCGCACCTGTTCCGCACCGTACGCGGCGGTGACCACCATTATTTTCCTGTCCATCGTCGGACTCCATCGCAACATATCAATACTATTACGCTAGATGGAACCGGTTCCAAAGAAAAGGTCAGGATGTTGAATTTATGATCGACATCACAAGGGGAAATTAACGCGCGGTGGAGCCGCGAACAATCAGTTCACCGGAGAACACCTGCTCGCGAACCGCATCGCTGATACCTTCGATACGACGAACCACTTGTTCTACAGCAGCATAGCCAATTTGCCAGGTGGGTTGTTTGAGGGTGGTGATGCCGACACCGGCCAGCTCCGCCCACTCCAGTTCATCAAACCCCAGCAGACCAATGTCGCTGCCCCAGTGCAGGCCAATGCGCTTGAGCGAACGGGCGACCTGAAGCGTCAGCGCCCCGTTGGCGGAGATCACGGCTTTGCGCATCCCGCGATGGCGGGTGTGGAACTGGCGCAGGGTGTTGTCGAGCTGGTCGGCTTCGTGAAGCGGCGTTTCGGCATTTTCGGCGATTACACCCGGATAACGCTCCAGCGTGGCGCGAAATGCGCCCAGGCGTTCACGACGGGTGTTAACCATGCCCAGCGGTTCGCTCAGAAACAGAATGGCCTCGAAACCCTGTTCAATCAGATGTTCAGTGGCGGTCGTGGCGGCCTGGGTGTTATCCAGCCCGACCACATCGCAGGCAAATTCGGGAATTTTACGGTCGATGAGGACCATGGGCAGGGAGGACTGCTGCAGGCGATTTAATCCTTCTTCCCGCATGCCCACCGCGTTAACCACAATTCCTTCCACCTGATAGCTGCGCAGCAGATCGAGATAGTGCAGCTCCTGGTCGACTTCGTTGTTGGTATTACAGACCAGCGGCGTGAAGCCCTTCTCGCGACAGGCCGCTTCGATACCGCTGAGCACGTTAACGGAATAGGGATTGGTGATATCGGCGATGATAAGACCGATGAGACGGGTGCGGCCGCGTTTGAGTCCGCGCGCCATCAGGCTGGGACGATAGTCGAGATCGGCAATCGCCTGTTCAATTCGCGCCAGCAGGGCATCAGACAACAGGTGTTTCTCGCCGTTGAGATAGCGCGAAATACTGGTTTTACCGGTTCTGGCGGCTTTCGCCACGTCGCTGATGGTGGCCCGGGCTGGTTTGCTCATCACTGATTTCCCTGAATTTAGTGAGAATACCTTAGCGGGAAAATCGGACGAATCAAGTAATTTGCCCGGTGGCGCTGCGCTTACCGGAGGTTGCGGTCTGATGCCATCACCCCAACCCTCTCCCACGGGAGAGGGCGCAAACACTAAAAACGGCAACGGGGTTGCCGTTTTGCTTTTACCTACTGAATTGGGCTTAACGTAATCTCAACGCGGCGGTTCTGCGCTTTGCCTTCCGCCGTGCTGTTGCTGGCGATAGGGTTAGCTGGGCCCATGCCGCTGGTGCGAATGCGGTTTGCTTCAACACCCTGGGTAATCAGCGAGCTGGCCACGGAATCGGCGCGCTGCTGGGACAGACGCATGTTCAGATCCTTGCTGCCGGTGCTGTCGGTGTAGCCAATCACGTTCACGGCGGTTTTGTTGTACTCTTTCAGCACCATCGCCACGCCGGTCAGGGTGTTAGCACCCGCAGGTTTCAGCGTGGCGCTGTTGCTGTCGAAGGTCACATTGTTTGGCATGTTCAGGATGATGTTATCCCCGCTGCGGGTGACGCTCACGCCGGTTCCCTTCATTTTGTCGCGCAGTTTCGCTTCCTGTACGTCCATGTAATATCCGACGCCGCCGCCCAGCGCCGCGCCCGCTGCTGCGCCAATCAGCGCGCCTTTGCCACGGTCCTTCTTGGAGGAGGAGAGTGCCCCAACGCCTGCGCCTACCAGCGAGCCGATACCCGCGCCGATACCGGATTTACCCGCTTCGCGTTCGCCGGTGTAAGGGTTGGTTGTGCAGCCAGAAACAGCCAGTGCACCGCTCACCAGAGCGGCAATAACGAGTACGCGTTTTTTCATCTTCTTTCCTTAATCCTTTTTATTCTTTGCCACGGCGAGCGTGGCAGTTGATTATGACGTCCGGATACGGAGAAAATTCCGGGGATAACTCTGAAATTTGTGACAAACCATAAACTGCCTCAATAAGAAGGCCGTAAACCTGCACGCAACCAGGAGCGCACGCTTGAGCACCTCAACGAAAACCATTCTGACCGCCGCCCACTGGGGGCCGATGCTGGTCGAAACCGATGGCGAGAATGTCCTGTCGTCTCGCGGGGCATTGCCAACCCAACATCCCAACTCTTTACAGACCGTCGTTCGCGATCAGGTGCACAGCAAAACGCGCGTGCGCTGGCCGATGGTGCGTAAAGGATTTCTGGCTTCGCCGGACAAGCCACAGGGCATTCGGGGTCAGGACGAATTTGTTCGCGTGAGCTGGGATGACGCGCTGGCGCTGATCCACACGCAGCACAAGCGGATCCGCGAGAGCTACGGCCCTGCCTCTATTTTTGCCGGCTCTTACGGCTGGCGTTCAAACGGCGTGCTGCATAAGGCCTCGACGCTGCTGCAGCGTTATATGAGCCTGGCGGGAGGCTACACCGGCCATCTCGGGGATTACTCCACCGGCGCGGCGCAGGCGATTATGCCGTATGTGGTGGGGGGCAATGAGGTTTATCAGCAACAGACCAGCTGGCCGCTGGTGCTGGAACACACCGACGTGGTGGTGCTCTGGAGCGCTAACCCCCTCAACACGCTGAAAATTGCCTGGAATGCCAGCGACGAACAGGGAATTGGCTATTTTGACGCGCTGCGTAAAAGCGGTAAGCGCATCATCTGTATTGACCCGATGCGTTCTGAAACCATGGACTTCTTTGGCGACAGCGCCGAGTGGATTGCCCCGCATATGGGCACCGACGTGGCAATGATGTTAGGTATCGCCCATACGCTGGTCGAAAACGGCTGGCACGATGTCGAATTCCTGACGCGTTGTACCACCGGCTTCGATAAATTCGCCGACTATCTGACGGGTAAAACGGATGGCGTGGCCAAAACGGCAGAGTGGGCGGCAGACATTTGCGGCGTTCCTGCTGATAAACTCCGCGAACTGGCGGCGTTATTCCATCAAAACATCACGATGCTGATGTCCGGCTGGGGGATGCAGCGCCAGCAGTTTGGCGAGCAAAAACACTGGATGCTGGTGACGCTCGCCGCGATGATCGGGCAGATCGGTACCCCGGGCGGTGGTTTTGGTCTCTCCTATCACTTCGCGAACGGCGGTAACCCCACCCGTAAAGCGGCCGTACTGGCCTCCATGCAGGGCTCGGTGCAGGGGGGCGTGGATGCCGTGGATAAAATTCCGGTGGCGCGTATTGTTGAAGCCCTGGAAAATCCGGGCGGTTTTTATCAGCACAACGGTCAGGACCGCCATTTCCCGGAGATTAAATTCGTCTGGTGGGCGGGTGGGGCGAACTTCACCCATCATCAGGATACCCATCGCCTGATCCGCGCCTGGCAGAAGCCGGAGCTGGTGGTGATCTCAGAGTGCTTCTGGACCGCCTCGGCCAAACACGCCGATATCGTGCTGCCGGCGACCACCTCGTTTGAGCGTAACGATCTCACCATGACCGGCGACTACAGCAACCAGCATATGGTGCCGATGAAGCGCGTGGTGGCGCCACGTGATGAAGCGCGTGATGACTTTGACGTATTTGCTGAACTGAGCGAGCTGTGGGAAGCGGGGGGTCGGGAGCGTTTCACTGAGGGGAAAACTGACCTCGAATGGCTGGAAACCTTCTATCAGATTGCCGCTCAACGCGGGGCCGCCCAGGGCGTCACGCTACCGCCCTTTACTGAATTCTGGGCAGCAAACCAGATCGTGGAGATGCCGGAGAGTGAACAGAACGCGCAGTTTGTCCGTTTCGCCGATTTCCGACGCGACCCGGAAAAGTACCCGCTGAAAACCGAGAGCGGAAAGATGGTGATCTACAGCGAGCGCATCGCCAGCTTTGGCTATGCCGACTGCCCGCCGCACCCTATGTGGCTCGAGCCGGACGAATGGCACGGCAACGCCCAGCCGGGGCAGCTGCAGGTACTGTCAGCCCACCCCGCGCATCGTCTGCACAGCCAGCTTAACTATTCGTCACTGCGTGAGCGGTATGCGGTTGCAGGGCGAGAGCCGATTACGCTGAATAGCCTCGATGCAAAAGCACGCGGAATTGTCGACGGTGACGTGGTGCGCGTCTGGAACCATCGCGGACAGGTGCTGGCCGGAGCGGTCGTGAGCGACGGGATTAAACCGGGCGTTTTCTGTATTCACCAGGGCGCCTGGCCTGACCTGGAGCCGACCGAAGGGGGGATCTGTAAAAACGGGGCGGTTAACGTGCTGACCAAAGATCTCCCCAGCTCTAAGCTGGGGAATGGTTGTGCAGGAAACACGGCGCTGGCCTGGGTCGAGAAATATCAGGGACCCGAGCTTACCTTAACGGCGTTTGATCCGCCTGCCAGCTCATGATCCAGGTCGGGTGCTGAGTGTCATCCTGCCAGGCGCTGTCTTCAATACGAAAGCCCTGCGCGTGGTAGAAATTCACCGCCCGGACATTTTTCTGATACACCTCCAGGCTTAAGTGCGGGAAGCGCTGTTGAACGTGGTTCAGCAGCGCTCGCCCGATGCCTTTACCGATATACCCCGGTGCGACAAACAGTGCGCCGACAAACTGCGACTGCATCACGCTGATAAATCCGCAAGGTTCGCCATCCTGTTCCCAGACCCAGGTTTCAGCCGAAGGCAGGTAAATGTCCCGCACCATGGCTTCATTTTCTTTCCAGTAACTCGCCTCAATAAACGGATGCGCTTCTGTGGTGCTTTCAAGCCATAGGCTCAAAAGCGGCTCGGTATTCTCACTTTGCCATTTGCGGATCATGATGGCCTCCCGGATGACAGAAGCAGCCGGTAACGTGGTCGTTGACCAGGCCACAGGCCTGCATAAAGGCGTAGCAGATAGTGGAGCCGACAAACTTGAAGCCACGTTTTTTCAGGGCCTTCGAGAGCGCATCCGAGGCCGGCGTCGAGGCGGGGATTTCCGCCAGCGTGGCGGCCTGCGTGATTTGTGGTTCGTTATTCACGAATGTCCAGACAAACGCTGAAAAGGATTCGCCATTTTGCTCCATCGCCAGGTAAGCGCGTGCGTTACCAATGATGGCCTGGATCTTACCGCGATGGCGGATAATGCCGGCATCCAGTACAAGGCGTTCCACGTCGTCATCGGTCATGGCGGCGACGGCGACAGGATCGAACTGGTGAAAAGCATTGCGGTAGTTTTCGCGTTTCTTCAGTACCGTAATCCATGACAAACCCGCCTGCTGGCCCTCCAGGCAGATCATCTCGAAGAGTTTTTTGCCCTCCCTTTCCGGCACGCCCCATTCCCGATCGTGATAGTCGATATAAAGCTGATCCTGGCTTACCCAACCGCAACGTTGCATAGGCGATGTCCCTTAATGATGTTGATGCTAAACGAATCGATAGCCTGCGGACATTATGACGGTTCAGCCTCCAAAGCGCATAACCTCTTCGATAACACTGTGAACCGCGTATCATTCTGACATTCGCCAAATGTATTTTTGGGGCTGTATTGATAGGGATTATATTTTCAGGGATGATTAATTTGCATGAGTTTAGATATTTAAATTAAATATTACTTTAATGATAATTAAAATGAATCTTTAATTTTACTTAATGCATTCTTTAATTAATATTATTTTATTGGTTCGGTATGTGTATTATATTTTCTGACTTGTTTTATCCCATTGGCGTATTTTTTAAAAGGAGTTTTAATGAAAAAGATCATTGCGCTTTTTCCGATTCTTGCTGTTATGTCGTCATCCGTTTTTGCCGCAGCGTCCGGTGATGGTACGATCAAATTTACAGGTGAAATAGTTGATTCACCCTGCGTCATCTCTGTTGATTCACAAAATCAGGAAGTTGTGCTCGGCCAGGTGAAAAAGAGTGTATTCACCGCAGTGGGCGATAAATCTTCTTCCAGACCATTTGAAATCAAACTGGAAGAATGTGATATCTCCAGCAAGACCAAAGTTAACGTGAGTTTTTCAGGCATCGCCGATGAAACAAACGATTCGCTGCTCTCCGTCAACACGGAGGCTGGCTCTGCTTCAGGCGTAGGTATCGGCATCTATGACAATGCTAATAAGCTGATTGATGTAAATACAGGAAAAGCGACAACGACGCTTCAGGCGGGTCAAACCGTTCTGTACTACACCGCTAATTATGTCGCCACCAAGGCTGCTGTAACTACGGGTTATGGTAATGCAGAAGTTGACTTCAATCTGACGTACGAATAATTGACAAAGAGAAAAGGCAATAGTTTCTATTGCCTTTAATGATTCGATGGAGAGAATCATGAGAGGTGGCAGGTTTATATTAATCGGAACATTAACGCTTTCATTTATTACGTCAACCGGTTACGCCGCTGGGGTGGCGTTGAGCAGTACGCGAGTGATATATGACGGGAATAAAAAAGAAGCGTCGCTCACGGTGAATAATAAAAGTTCGACGGATGAATTTCTTATTCAGTCCTGGATTGATGATATCAATGGCAGTAAAAAAACGCCCTTTATCATCACGCCGCCTTTGTTCAAACTGAATCCAACGAAAAATAACGTCCTGCGTATTGTGAAAACCACGGATGCGCTGCCCCAGGATCGCGAGTCTGTTTACTGGATAAACGTAAAATCCATTCCTGCACAAAGCGAGGGCTCAGCGGACAAGAATGTGCTGCAGATTGCGGTACGTACACGCCTTAAGCTTTTTTATCGCCCGGCGGGTCTTCAGGGCAAAAGTATGGATGGCTGGGAAACACTGCGTTTCTCTCGCGTGGGAAAACATCAACTCAGTGTGACCAATCCTTCCGCTTTCAATCTTACGTTTAATCAGCTTTATGCCGATGGGCACGCTGTTGAAAAGTTGGGAATGGTCCCTGCAAAAGGCTCATTGATTATCCAGCTCCCCGCAGAAGTGGGTCAGGTAAAAGACGTTAAATATAACATTATCAATGACTTTGGGACGGCAGGCGAGATGCTGACGCAGCATCTGAACTGAACATTGTCTTAAGGAACGCCGCAATGCCATGGATGTCACATTTTTTTGCCAGAAACGCTCCCCATTTCTCGTTGTCTGCACTCGCGCTGATGGTGGCGGGGACGTCCCCTGCATGGGCGGGAAAGTTTAATCCACGTTTTCTGGAAGAGGTACCTGGTATTGATCAGCACGTCGATCTCTCGCTGTTTGAATCGAAAAGTGCTGAGCAGGTACCTGGCAAATATCGGGTGGCAGTGGTAGTGAATGACCGCAAGATGGAGTCCAGAACGCTGGAGTTTAAAGCGGCGACTCCGGCTCAGCACGATAAACTGGGTGAAACGCTGATGCCTTGCCTGAGTCGGGTGCAGCTTGAAGGTATGGGGGTGCGTATCGACAGCTTCCCGGCACTTAAGCAGGCTCCACCTGAAGCATGCGTTGCCTTTGAAGAGATTATTCCCCAGGCGGCAAGCCATTTTGATTTTGCTGAACAAACGCTGGTGATGCGTTTCCCCCAGGCCGCTATGCAGCAAACCGCGCGCGGTACGGTACCCGAATCACGCTGGGATGAGGGGATCAACGCTCTGCTGCTGGACTACAACTTTTCCGGCAGTCATTCCAGTTACAACGACCATAACAGCGATCTGAGTGACAGCAGCGACAACTATTACCTGAACATGCGCAGCGGTATGAATCTGGGGCCATGGCGTTTGCGTAACTACAGTACCTGGACCCGCAACGACGGTGAACAGCACTGGGATAATCTTGGTACATCTCTGAGTCGCGCCATCGTGCCGCTGAAAGCTGAACTTACCCTCGGGGATACCTCAACGGCGGGCGATATCTTTGACAGTGTGCAGATGCGTGGTGTCATGCTGGCCTCGGACGATGATATGTTGCCGGACAGCCAGCGAGGGTTTGCCCCCGTAGTACGTGGTATCGCGAAAAGCAACGCCGAGGTGACCATCGAACAGAATGGTTACGTC
>NZ_JAIWJZ010000242.1:0-362 GCF_020216105.1 Enterobacter sp. K16B | reverse complement strand
GCAATCTTCTCTCCAGCGCCCTCTAACGGGTTACCAGCCGCATCCCAGCGCCACTGCTCTTGACCGGGCAGCATGCCGTACTTAACGAGCAGGCGCCCGGCTCTGTCGTACTGCCAGCGGTACCAGTTAAACGGGTTACCGTTCCGTACTTCCCGCACCAGGTTATTACGGTAGTCGTAATCCCAGCGGCGGGACCAGCGGCGCGGCGACGGGCGTTGGGCATTGCCGGTAAAGATGTCCCGTCGATAAAGATTACATCGTTAAAGATGGCGACGTGATGAACTTCCTGTTCAACGTCTGAGTCGTCTTGAATGAAAAAAACCACGCCCTGGCGTGTTTTTTTTATTGCGGGGTCAAAACAC